>JAYTIA010000770.1:0-7000 GCA_043732145.1 Saprospiraceae bacterium | reverse complement strand
TTCAAATCGCGGCTATTATTGGGCACCGGGTCGTTGGAGTCGTTTTTAAAAAATAATGGATGGTTTATTGGTAATTTGGTGATTGGTTTCTGAAAATTCTGATTTAGAAACCAATCATTAATAAACCAATTATTAATAAACCAATCACCATTATTTAATGTATTTTTTTAAACCGTAAAAAATAGCAATCCACACCAAACCTTTCAGTAAAAAAAATAAAAAACCTGCAACACCGAGACGTTTCAGCCAAAGTATCATTTTATTATTACTTTCAGGCGTACTATTTTGTGAATCGAGCATTTTTTTCTTTAATTAATTAACGAGCCACCAATTTCTTCATGAAATAAACTTCAAATACGGTAAAAACCGAATAAATAATGAAAAAAGGTGTGACAAACAAATAACTGTCCGGATGAAACCGCCATTTATAAACGATAATTAAAACGAGTGATAAAAGCATTTTCAAAAGAATAAAACCCATTGTCAGATAGTTAAACAAAAATTTATTTTTACTATTCAAAGCCGCCACAGATAACGGATACATAGTCGCACATACTATCGTAAACAATATTATACTCCATAACGACAAAGTATAATTTTGTTGGAGAACGATACTAAAACTCCTGCTTACGTTCACCAATATTAATGATAAACAGCTTACAATAACGAGCAATAATATAAAACGTTTTAAGGTCATATAAGTTTGAATGTGGGCTTTTTGAGTATTGAGCAATGAGCTTTGAGAAAAAAAATGCTCACAGCTTATTGCTCAATACTCAAAGCTATTTAGGATTTTTTTGACAAATCTTTTATGACCCAATATATAGCACCAATAATAGCAACTAAGCAACAAATAATCGTATAAATCGGTTGAACAGTGTGGAATTTATTATCCAAATACCTGCCGATAACGGCACCTAAGCCGATGATAACGATAAGACGCATCGCGACATCGCTGTTCTTCAACGAAGCACCGGCATTTGAACGTGGAAAATTATTTTTTAATGACACTGCTAGTTGTTTCTAAATGTTGCGGTAAAATTTTAATAGCATTGTTATTATCCGGTGCCGATTTCATCGCACAGGTGACATTGAAAATGGCTCCGGCTTGCACTATGAGTTTATCTGTTTGTACATCGCCGATAATTTCTGCAGTTTCTTTCACACTCAACATTTCTGCAACACGCAATTTGCCGAAAAATTTTCCTTCTATCACGGCATTTTGGCATTTTATTTCGCCTTCTATAAAACCGGATGGACCGATAATCACTTTGGCTTGACATACTAATGTACCTTTTATCGTACCGTCAACTCGAATATCACTCTCGGCGGAAATATGTCCTTCAACAAAAGTACCTTTCACCAAACTGTTCAGTGCATTACTATCCGACAATACGGTCGTGTTGGTTCTGCTACTTAAAGTCGTCGTTTTATCTTCTTGTTTTCTGCTTCCAAACATGGTTTGTAGTTTTTAAATGAAATAAGTTTTAGTAGAAATTTAAAGCAAGGCACTAAATTAGTAATTTTACCGGCGTGCACCAAGAATTTACAAAAATTTATTATTTTCAATACTTATTTTTGTGCGGTTAATTGGGATTAGTTAATTAGTTTAATGGTTTATTGGTTTATTCCCGTTCTCCGTTCTCCGTTCTTCGTTGTCTGTTGTCCGTTGTCTATAAGTAAATTTTTATGAAAAGAAATATTACCGGTTTTGCTTTTATAGTTTTACTGCTTGCAGCGGCATTTTTTTTGGTCACTTCGATGGCTAAAAAACGTAGAGATTGGCGCGAAACTTATTCTGAAGGGAGTAAAGAGCCTTATGGCAGTTTTGTGATACATGAACTCTTGACAACTTATTTTCCTAATAAAAAATTTATTGAATTGCCCGATGTTATAGTAAAATCATTGCCGAATCCGGATACATTGAAAAGTTCGGCGAATTATATTTTTATCGGCGATGGCTTTTGGGCGGATTCTGTGGATATTGATAAACTTTATTTTTTTGTCCACGAAGGGCATAATGCTTTTATTGCAGCGAATGAAATTACGCATACTTTATTTGACCGTTTCAAAAAAGATACTTGCCAAACTCAAGAAGTTAAATATTCACCAAATTATTTTTTTCATATTTACGGGGATAGTGTAACAATGAATCTGTCGAATAAACGATTGAATGACACATTGAACTTTAAATACAGTATCAGAGAACATGAATTTTCTTTTTACAGTTGGTGGCAAACATTTAATGAAAAAACAGATAGTTGTACCGATTTATTACCGCCCGAACATTTATCGCTCGGAAAATTAACTACGGGGAAAGATTATTATGTAAGAAAACTTAATAATTATGAGAATTTTATTAAAATCCCTTACGGCAAAGGCAATTTATACGTGCATTGTAATCCGATAGCGTTCAGTAATTATTGTTTGACGGATAGTATGCACACCAATTACGCCGCAAAAGTATTTTCGCATTTACCCACCGGAGATATTTATTGGGATAAAAAAAGTCGCATTTCACGCAATGAAGTGAAAAAAAGAAATTTTCAAAATGAAAAATTTTCGAGAGAAAGTCCGTTGCAATATATTTTGACGCAACCTTCGCTGCGTTGGGCTTGGTTTTTATTTCTGGGTATGGTGGCGATGTATCTGTTTTTTTATTCTAAACGCCGACAACGCGTGATACCTTTAATGCCCGATAAGTCGAATACTTCTTTGGCATTTATTCAATCTGTTGCCGGTTTGCATCAATACCAAAAAAATTATGCGCAAATGGGAATCTATAAAGTTACACAGTTTAAAAATGAAGTGATAAAACGTTATCGTTTGGCGCAAAATTTATCTGAAAACAATTTTGTTCAACAATTGTCCGTTCAATCCAATATACCCGACTTTCATCTACGACGCATTTTGGATTACGGCGAAAAATCAAAACGTTATGATATGACTGAAACCGATTTGATTGATTTACATAAATTGATTGTGCAATTTCATGAGAAATGCAAATAATGATGAATGATGAATGATAAATGATGAATGATGCAAATAATTAGCAGGATTCATTATTCATTATTTATCATTCCCAAAAATATATTTTTATGACTAAGATTTACTTCTCTTACAAAAAATCGATTATAATTTTCTCTGTTTCAGTTTTGCTTTGGGTGTCGATACAAACAAGTTGGGCACAACGGCGGCTTTTAATTTTTCCAATGACAAATACGGTTAGTTTTTCGCCGGATACATTTGAAGTACGGACGAGAATTACTTTTAAAAATATTTCCGAAACAAAGCATTCTTATGTATGGGATAGAAACATTACCGATTTGACAAACGGTTGGGTTAGTTTTGTCTGCGATGCTAATAATTGCTGGTCGAGTAATGCCAGTAAATCGCCAAAAACTTTAGATTTGCCGCCGGGTGGTGCCGGTTCTTTAGAAGTTGTGATGCGTCCTAATCATCAAGCCGGACAAGCACAATTGGAATTAAAAATGCACGAATATGGTTCAAATAAAAATGTTCAAATAGTAAAACTGAATTTTGAAGCCAAAAAAGCTGTCAAGGAAGACAATTTGAATTTTAAAATTTTTCCGAATCCGGCGACAGATTATTTTCAGCTTGAGGGTGAGGGTATTGATAAAGTAATGATTTACAATATTATCGGCAGAGAAGTACGATCATATAAAGTCACGGAAGGCGGCAAGTATGCAGTTAACGATTTGCCGGAAGGCATTTACATTATTCGATTAATTAACAGCAACGGTTTGCCGGTAAAAACGATTCGGTTAAGTAAGTCGCGTATAAAAGCTTAAATTAATTGATAATTGAGAATTGACAACGAAAAAATAATTATCAAGTATCAACTGTCAATCGTCAACTTATTTAAAGATCCCAAAAAGAATGTGAACGACGGCGCCGAAAACCTGACCTCAAAATGAGTGCTTTCTCTAAAAAAAACCATATAACAGCTTGAACTGCTTTATCGAATCTTGTTTTGAAAATTTGCAACATACAATTTAATTTTAAGCGACTTTTGTGTTAGATGTGCGTAATTAATGTCTCGCTTATTATAACGTTGCAAAACTAATTTAGTTTTCGGAATTTTCAGAAAAAATTGAAAGTTTAATTTTGTAATGGCTGCACCGATAATTTTTAAGATAAATCATGGTTTAACCGCTAAAAAATAATTTGCTGCTGCCGTTAATTCTTCATAAAAATCTTCTCCATATTTTCTGATAAGCGGCTCTTTAAGAAACTCATAAATCCGCACTTTTTTTTCTTTACCAAGTGTACAGGCCGCACTGCAAATATCCCAAACGTCGTAGTTAAGGGCTTCAAAGCCGGCAACTTCATTACTGCTGATACGGATAGGGTAGAGGTGACAAGAAATCGGTTTTTGAAAATCGGTGGCACCGGCTTTAAAGGCGCGCTCAATACCGCATTGAGCGATGCCGAGTTCAGAGAAAGTTAAAAATGCGCAACGACCATCCGATAAAAGTGCAGTACCATGTTGCTTCATACCTGTAAAATAATCGTAAGTACCGTGCGTGTCAATATGTTTTTGTCCTTCTTCATTTAAAAACGGACGAATTTTTGGATATTCTTTTTCTAAAATTTTTAATTCCGAACGTTCCAACGGCGCACCATAATCACCTTCCCAACAGCAAGCCCCTTTGCAGACTTCCAAGTTGCAAATAAAACTTTCTTCCACAATATCGTCGCTAACGATTTTATCTTGAACGATGAGCATATATTTTAATTGACAATTGACAATTGACAACTGTCAATAATTTTTAAATTTCATTTTGAGGCTGATAAATTCGTATTCGAATGATAATTATCAATTATCAATTGTCAACTATTTTTGTAACTTTTAAAAAAACTATTCCAACGCATAATTAGAACGCCTTGAATGGCTTCGCTGAAAATACTCATATTCATTTTCGAGTGTCCTTCAACGCGATCAACAAATTTAATCGGTACTTCTTTTATTTTAAAGCCGAGACTATGCGCAGCAAATTTCATCTCAATTTGAAATGCATAACCGATAAACCGAATCCGGTTTAAATCAATCGTTTCTAAAACTTTTCTTCTGTAACAAACAAAACCGGCAGTCGGATCGAGTACCGGTAAAAATGTAACGGCGCGCACATAAAAAGAAGCGCCGTAAGACAATAAAATCCGATCCCAAGTCCAATTTTTCACATCACCGCCTTTTACATATCTGCTGCCGACACTCACATCGGCTCCGTCGTCTCTACACGCTTCTACCAAACGTTCTAAATCTTTTGGTGCGTGACTGAAATCGGCATCCATTTCGCAAATAAAATCAAATTGTTTTTCTATTCCCCAACGAAATCCAACGATATAAGCTGTTCCCAAACCTAATTTTCCTTTTCTTTCTAAAAGATGCAGCGTTTCCGAATATTTTTTTTGCAAATCTCTTACCAAATTTGCAGTACCATCCGGTGAACCGTCGTCCACGACAAGAATATGAAAGGGTGTCGAAAGCACAAACACGGCTTCGATAATTTTAACGATATTCTCTTTCTCGTTATAGGTGGGTATTATGACTAATGAATTGAAAATAGTTGACAATTGAAAGTTGACGATTGACTGTTGGCAATGTAAAGTTGACGTTTGACAGTGAGAGGTCTTATTTTCTTACCGGCAACTGTCAACTGTCAATTGTCAACTGTCAATTGTTGATTCATGTATTCTTTATTTACTAAAATTACGCCACATAGCACGAGCGCAATCGCTAACCAAGTTTGTCCGGTAAGTTTTTCGCTATCGAAAAGCCAACCTATAATTACGGCAACAACCGTATTGACGTAAACATGAATTGTTACACGCGCAGGTTGCCAATATTGAATTAGAAAAACAAAACATAAATAACCGATTGCCGAGCCGATAAAAACTAAATATACTAACGACCACCACGCCTCTGATGTTACACCTGCCCAATTAACTTTCGGTTCAAATAAAAAACTGACAAAAAAATTAATTAAACTTGCCGGAATCATTTGCACTGCTACGCGTAGAGCAACGGGTTGTTTCGAAGGAAATTTGCGCATATAAACAGCACCTGCTGCCCAACAAAAATTAGCGGCAGTTATTAATAATACACCGCTCCAAAATTCCGGACTCGAATCAGTTTTAATATCCGGTGCGCAAATCCAATAGATACCGATGATAGAAAGCAGTGTGCCGACAACAATCAATGGTGTTATTCGGAAACCTTTAAACACAAAAATACTGATTATTGTTACATAAATTGGTGCTGCCGTACTTAAAACTGCTGCCAAACCACTCGAAATATATTTAACGCCGATAGCTATCAATGCGTTACCGCCGCAAATCAATAAAATACCGGCGATGACGATATGAATTAAATCTTTGTAAGATTTTATGCGTGTTCCGGTGAATAAAAAATAAAATAAAAACAAAATACCGGCGATAAAATGCCTGAGGCCCGAAAAAAAGATGGGTGGAAAATATCTGACACCAACACGCATTCCAAAGTAGGTCGTTCCCCAAATAATGCACAGAGCAATAAAAGCTATCCAGATAGTTGCAGCATTTTTATTTGTTGTCAGCATAAATAATTTACTTTCGGGTGTTTTTTTATTTGAAGCATAAAGGTAGTAATGAATAATGAATAATGAACAATGAACAATAATGCTTCTTTGACAATTTTGTAATCATGAAACGGAACTATCTATATTTCGGATTGTTTATTAATAAGTGACTATTTGGTACTTTGTGCATTTATTGAAATTCTTTGTGTCCTTTCCGGTAAATTTAAACTCTAAACGCACAAGGTTCTACACAAAAATCACAAAAATAGAGCAGGGTTCTATAAAATTGTAAAGGTGCTAAACAGGTACATTAATTGTCTTTAATAAAAAAACTACCGTTGAAAAAAATTTTCCTCACCGCCGAATGGCGCAAATTAGCGATGGCGAATTATGCCATTGACAAATCGCTGCTGACTAAA
>JAYTIA010000769.1:0-2640 GCA_043732145.1 Saprospiraceae bacterium | reverse complement strand
CGACGCAAAGATATAGGATAAATAATTTTTAACAAAGTTTTTAAGCAAAAACATTAATTTATTTTTTATCAACCCTTTTATCGAAACACAAAATTTGTGGTCTCTATACAATAACTACTCTAAACACGAACTTACAACTATTGTTTACGTTTAGGCGTATTATATTTGCAAAAATTTTTACGAAGTATTAGAAGATTTCTGAATCAAAATTTTCAGAAACCAATTAACCAATTAACCATTTTATGGAACTATCAACGAAATACAACCCGAAAGATATTGAAGATAAATGGTACGCACATTGGGAAGAAAAAAATTATTTTCATTCCGAACCTGATGAACGCGAATCGTTTTCTATCGTTATTCCGCCACCGAACGTGACGGGTATTTTGCACATGGGACACATGCTGAACAATACGATTCAAGATGTACTCACGCGAAAAGCACGACTTGAAGGAAAAAATGCGTGTTGGGTGCCGGGAACGGACCATGCTTCAATTGCTACCGAAGCGAAAGTAGTAAAGTGGTTGCGCGAGCAAGGCATAAAAAAATCGGATTTATCGCGCGAAGAATTTTTGAAATATACTTGGGAATGGACGGATAAATACGGCGGCATTATTCTCGAACAATTAAAAAAACTCGGTGCTTCTTGCGATTGGCAACGCACGGCGTTTACGATGGATGAGACACGCTATTCGATGGTGATAAAAGTTTTCGTTGACCTTTATAATAAAGGAAAACTTTATCGCGATTATCGGATGGTGAATTGGGATTGCGAAGCCAAAACAGTTTTATCGAACGAAGAAGTGATTCATGGCGAAGAACAAGCACAACTGTATCACATCAATTATAAATTAGTGGGCGCGAAGAAAAAAGGGATTGTAATTGCGACGCAACGTCCGGAAACTATTTTTGCGGATGTAGCGATAGCAGTGAACCCGAAAGATGAACGCTATAAAAAACTCATCGGCAGAAAAGTTTTAATTCCGTTGATTAATCGCGCCATTCCGATTATTGCAGATGAGTATGTTGACATTGAATTTGGTACAGGTGCATTAAAAATTACGCCGGCGCATGACGTCAATGATTATGAAATAGGCAAAAAATTTAATTTGCCGATTATAGACATTCTCAACGACGACGGAACACTCAACCACGAATGTAATTTCGCACCGTTGATTAGTAAAGATCGTTTCGCGGCACGAAAAGAGATGAAAAAACTACTCACCGATGTTGAAGCATTGGTAAAACTTCAAGATTATAAAACCAATATCGGACGCTCGGAACGCACGAACTCTGTCGTAGAACCAAAAATGTCGTTACAATGGTACGTTGATATGCGTCTACTTGCCGCACCGGCACTCGAAGCAGTTGAAACCGACGACATCGCTTTTTATCCGCGCAATTTCAAAAATATTTATCGCCATTGGATGTCGAACATCCGCGATTGGTGTATCAGTCGGCAATTGTGGTGGGGACATCGTGTACCGGCGTGGTATTTCGGCGAAGAAGTTTTTGTGGCGGAAACACCGGAAGCGGCACTTGCACAAGCGCGTCAAAAAATTGGTAAACACATTAATTTGAGCGATTTGCGTCAAGACGAAGACGTTTTAGATACTTGGTTTTCGTCATGGTTGTGGCCTATTTCTGTCTTTGACGGCTTCGACAATAAAAAAGATATAGACTACTACTACCCTACCAACGTTTTGGTGACGGGTCCGGATATTATTTTTTTGTGGGTGGCGCGTATGGCGATGGCAGGTTTTGAATGGAAACACGAACGACCTTTTAAAGAAGTTTATTTTACGGGTTTGGTGCGCGATAAATTGCGCCGAAAAATGTCGAAATCGCTTGGCAATTCTCCGGATGCTTTAAAATTAATTGAAGATTTCGGTGCAGATGGTGTGCGTTTCGGAATGTTGTCGTGCAGTCCGGCGGGAGGCGATTTACTTTTTGATGAAAAACTTTGCGAACAAGGCAGAAATTTTTGCAATAAACTCTGGAATGCTTTGCGGTTGATAAAAGGTTGGGAAGTCGCAGATATAGAGCAACCGGAAATAAATGCATTGGCTTATAAATGGGTGCAAGAAAAATCCTCGGAAGTTTTAGAAAAATTGGAAGAAGATTTCAAACAATTCCGTTTGTCGGAAGCGTTGATGAACTTATATAATTTTATTTGGGACGATTTCTGTTCGTGGTATCTCGAAATGATAAAACCGGCTTATGGTGCGCCCATTGATAAAAAAACTTTACACGACACGGAAAGAATGTTGCAACGACTGATGGTAATGCTGCATCCGTTCATGCCTTTCATTACCGAAGAGCTTTGGAATCAATTGGGCGGCAAAGAAATTTCAGGTAAAGATTGTTGTGTGGCTCACTATCCGAAAGCACATTCGGCGGATAAAAATTTCATTGCTCAAGTAGAACAGTTGAAAGATATTATCACGCAAATACGCGACACACGCAATCAGAAAGGTATTAAAATGAAAGATGCTTTGGCAGTTTGTGCATCGGACAGTATAAATACACGCAAATTGTTTTCACTGCCGGGTGGAAAAGAGTTGGTGATGAAACTTGCCAACTTGAATAGTCTTGATTTAACAAGCGAAGAAGTTAAAAATAGTTCGGCATTTATTTCCG
>JAYTIA010000768.1:0-2642 GCA_043732145.1 Saprospiraceae bacterium | reverse complement strand
CGCCGTAAATATAAAATACGCGCTTGATATCGAATGGAAAAACTTTTTCAACGACGGTCAAATTGCCGCGTTTGTCGGTAAAAGTTTTTAGATTAATTGTGTGAGGCAATTGAAAATTGGAAGTTGTTGCTTTCTGAATCAGAATTGCCGGAATTTTCAGAATTAATAAAATGCTTAATTATGCGATCATAACTAATCCGGTTCTTTATTTTGCCTACTACCGGAGTTGTGTACTTATGAAAATGATTAGATACACCCACTCTTACATTTTATTAATTCTGAAAATTCCGGCAATTCTGATTCAGAAACCGATAATTGTCAATTTATTTCCGTGTAATTCAAATCTTTCCCGTAAGTTTCTTCTAAATTTAAAATAGAATAAAAAGCCGGAATTAAACACAATGCGCCGACGATTGTTGCTGCGGCAATTGTTCCAAACTTTAACGATAATGCCGTTACACCCAAAGTAATCGGAATAACTGCACCGCGTACAAAATTTGGCGAAGTGGTGGCAACGGTTGCGCGGATGTTCGTGCCAAATTGTTCTGCACTCACTGTCACGTATAACGCCCAATAACCGGACATTGTTCCGGCGAGAAAACAAACGATGTAAAATGCTTCAATCGGTAAATTTTTTCCGTATAAAAAAATCAAACAAACTATGGCATTGAGAATAATGTATCCGCCGATAACTTTTTTTCTGCTTTTTAAAACTTGACTGAACCAAGCACTGATTAAATCGCCGAGAGAAATACCGATGTAGCAAAACATGGTGGCGTAAGATACATCAACCGGACTTGTTGTGCCATTTAATTTTCCGATTTCAATAGAGCGACCGATTAAAACCGCAACGACATACCAAATCGGTAAACCCATTAAAATACAGTACAAATATTTTTTGAACGTCCCCCAATCTCTGAACAACATAAAAAAGTCACCTTTTTTAACCGAGTCATCTTTTTTTATTTCATCGAACATACCTGATTCAAAAGTTTGAAAGCGCAATAATAATAAAACCAAACCGAGAAGTCCGCCGATAATGTAAACTAACTGCCAAGGCATTAAACCTAAATCAGTTGCCAACCAATTGAGTTTTTTATTGATGAATACTGCAAAAACTGCACCCAAAGCACCCATCGCAACAATCACCACCGTTCCGTAACCGCGATTTTCTTTTGTCATAATTTCGGAAGTAATTGTTATTGCCGCGCCTAATTCTCCCGCGAGACCTAAACCGGCAAGAAAACGCAGAAAAGCATATTGTTCGATGTTGGTGACAAAAGCATTTAAAATATTGGCGAGCGAATAAACGATAATCGCACCGAACAAAACCGAACGTCTGCCGAGTCTATCGCCCATAATGCCCCAGATTAATCCGCCGACGAGCATACCGCCCATTTGCCAATTGAAAAGTACATCGTTAAAATAATGCGGAATTATTTCGACCGGTATATTTAATCCGTAACGCAAACTATCTATACCGACGATGCGAAAAACTTGAATATCGTAAATATCAACGAAATAGCCTAGTGCCGCAACTGCTACCGTCAACCAAATTTTAAAATTGGATTTGTTTTGCATCAAGCATTTTTATGATGTTCCCATTGATAAATTCGTGCTTCTATTCCGATTTTGCTTCTTTGCGCAAATAATCTTCAAGCGTGAAACGCTTTTGTTGTTTCGTCGGCAAAGATGAAAGTTTAGAAATGCTTTGAGAAGTCATGTTTTTTATTTTTTCTACAAAAATAAACGTTTTCTTGGGAATACAATTTAAACAAAAAATAAAATTTAAAAAAATTTACTCCGCCATTTTTTTTTCCGGTCTCGGCAAAAGCGAAGTATGCACGTCCGTCATACTCAAATAATTCGGTATCGGAATTTCAAAAGTCAAGAAGGCAGTGAGAATTGTTTTTTGGGCGTTGCGTTGAATGAATATATCGTCATTTTTCGATTTCACTAATTTTTTTACGAATAACAATGCCGCTTCACTTTCATCCGTAGATCTGTCGTCAGGTTGAATACTGTTCATTATTTTTTCCAACCTATCGAAAATAAAACCGGTGCCGGAGGCTTCGATATCCAATTTAACGGTAAGTTCATCGCCGACGATTTCGCTGCGCGACAGATTGATGCGCACTTCGCCGTCAATCATCGGTTTCGATAAACCTTTTATACTTTGCGTGATGATTTGACTCAAACGCATACCGTTTCCGATGAGTAAACTCGGTAAACGCGCATCAATATGATAGGTGACCGGAATACGCGACGGCAAAAACAATTGCTCTTTTACATAATTTATGACATCATTGGGTGCAAAAAATGTTTCCGTATTAAGAATCGTTGAATCTTTTACGCGCATTGATGTATGAATACTGTCTACCAAGACCTGCAATTCATACGTTGTAGTTTTTAAAGCTTGAAAAGAACGGGCGTAATCGTCAGTCAGTTGTTTATCAAATAATATTTTTTGAAGGCGTTTTATTTGTTCGATATGACCAGAAATACTGTCCAAAATTTCTTTCGGTGATGCGTATGTTTTAACATCTTCAAACACTTTTTTCACTTCAATCGGTTGAGGCGTCGGAGATTCCGGTTTTTGTGTGGATGCTAAAGTTTCGTTTTCCGAAATCGTATTTACAGGT
>JAYTIA010000767.1:0-2646 GCA_043732145.1 Saprospiraceae bacterium | reverse complement strand
ATTCTGTTTCAATAGATTTCATTCCTAGAGAAAATAATTGACTGTCATCTTATAAAAAAAATATCATAAATTTTTCATTTGGTTTAAATTGGATTAAGGCTAAATGAATAAATTCATTTAAAAAAAAATAAATTATGTAATTTTTCTCCGGATAATATTTTTTTCTTATTATTGCTCTTGAATTAAGAACAATATGGAAAAAGTTGTTCTTAATTTTTAGAAATAGAAACACTAAAAACGAATAACTAATTTTATCTGATAGCAAAAGGGCACACATACACATATATATGAATTATTCTAAATTTATTAAAAGCGAAAAGACGCAGCTTTTCTCATGCTCTCCATTTTCTATTTTTAAACGCGCTTTTATACCGTCTAAAACATTACTCAAAAGCAAAGTAAAAATTCTGATTGCAAGTTCTTCTATCGCAGCTGCCTTTAGCGGCGTTTTTTTCAATATCCACAGCAACAATAATGCTTCTATCGCGCATTTTGCGGAGCGTGAAATTATAAAATTAGATGCATTACCTATAGTACTTAATCCGATTGTTAAATTCGGATTTGCTTTGGATACTTTTAATGTTATTCAAGATCGTGTTAAGCAAAACGATGTTTTTACGTCTCTGATGATGAAACGTGGCTTAACTTATATGCAAGCTGACAGTCTTTCTAAAGTAATAAAGCCTTCATTTGATTTTGATAAAATTCAAGACGGTAAACCTTATTTGGTTTTGAGTCGTGACCCTCGTACCGGTTACGATTTTTTTATTTTTGAACCGGATGCCAAGCGTTATATCGTCGTTGATTTAAAAGCAAAAACAATTGTTGAACATAAACGCAATATCATTGTAAAAGAATTAGAGGCTTCAGGTAAAGTAGAAGATAATTTGTGGGACAGTATGGTGGATAACGGTTTCAGTTATACGCTGACAGAGATGGTAGAAAATGCGTTGAAGTATCAATTTGATTTGCGAAAATTTAAAGAAAACGACGAATATAAACTGATATGGGAAGAAGAATTTGTAGACGGCGCATCGGTTGGTGTAAAATGTTTGAAAGCAGCTTATTTCAAACAAAAAAATGAAAAACCGATTTATGCAATCTATTATGATAACGGCAACGAAAAAGGTTGGTATTCGAAAGATGGTTTGCCGATGAAAGATGCATTTTTAAAAGCACCGGTAAAATACAGTCGTATCACATCAGGTTTCAGCAAAAATCGCTTTCATCCGATTTTGGGTTATAATCGCCCGCATTTCGGTACTGATTACGGCGCACCTTATGGTACACCAATTTTTTCTGTAGCTGACGGTGTAATTGAAGAAGCACGTCATGGCGGCGGCAATGGCAATTACGTAAAAATAAAACACCTCAAACCATACGAGACGCAGTATTTGCACATGAGTCGTTTCGCAAAAGGCATAAAAGCAGGTACTAAAGTAAATCAAGGCGATGTAATTGGTTATGTGGGTACAACCGGTTTATCAACAGGTCCGCACGTTTGTTTTCGTTTTTGGAAAAACGGCGTGCAAGTCAATCATTTAAATGAAAAATTACCGGGTATTTCCTCTTTTTCAACAGAAGACAAAAACAAATTCAGACAACGTTGCGATGAATTGATGGCGCGTATTGATAAAATCCCGTTCTTAACACCGGCAGCATTGGAAAAACAACGCAAAGGAAATCCGACCGCGATTGGAAAACCGTAAAATTAGTTGGTAATTTCTGCACATAAAAAAGCGCGATAAAACCAAAATTTTATCGCGCTTTTTTATGTGCAGAAATTTTTTGATTAACAAAATATGAAAGAAAATATTGCGCAAAACAAAAAAAATAAAACACCAAAGAATAAAAATAATTTGGAAATTATAAACATTACATGTAATTTCGCGTTCTTTATTTGAAGATACTTCTCAAACATTCAATTTCGCGCAAAAATTGATAAAATTGTACCGAAAAAACTATTTTAACTCTCCGATGAAACCGCTTTTCGTCGTTGAGATTTTTTTATATATAGTAACACACTCTGAGTAATTGTTAGTTATTTATTGTTGGTTGTTATTTGTTAATAATTGTAATAAATAACAATAACTAACAATTAACAATTGATAACTACCAACTATTATTCCATTTTGAATTATTAAGTCAATCATAAATATTTTATATGTCTCTAAAAAAATCAATAGTTAAACCGAGTAATACTTTTGACAGTATTACCATCAGTTTAGCCTCACCGGATTCGATTTTAGAGCGCAGTTATGGCGAGGTTCTGAAACCTGAGACCATCAACTATCGCTCGTACAAACCTGAAAGAGACGGTTTATTTTGCGAACGTATTTTCGGACCTGTTAAAGATTATGAATGTTATTGCGGCAAATACAAACGCATACGCTATAAAGGTATCGTTTGTGACCGTTGCGGCGTGGAGGTAACAGAGAAAAAAGTACGTCGAGAACGCATGGGACACATCAAATTGGTTGTGCCTGTCGTGCATATTTGGTTCTTCCGCTCATTGCCGAACAAAATCGGTTATATGTTGGGTTTATCGAGCAAAAAATTAGAGTCTATTATTTATTACGAACGTTATGTCGTTATCAATCAAGGCGTAAAAGCTGCTGACGGTATTGGCTTACACGATTTATTGAC
>JAYTIA010000766.1:0-2648 GCA_043732145.1 Saprospiraceae bacterium | reverse complement strand
GGTGGCAACTATTGGTTTAAAGTTTTAAGGTACCGAAAAAATAAATGCTTGTATAATAACGCTTGGGTGAATATGTGCGTTATTATACAAGCATTTATTTTTTTCAAAGTTTACAACAGATTAGCACATTAAAATAATACAAAACGACATGAGTAAAGTTATTTTATTTCTTGCAATAAGCACTTCATTTTTCGGTGCAGGTACTTGGATTGAATTTAAAAATTTAGACGGTAAATTCCGTGTTTTAGTGCCGGGAGAAATGACGGAAAAAAATAAAGATATTTATACCGACATGGGCAAAATTATTTATCACCAATTTTTTTATCGCAGCCCGGAAAAAGATGCCGAGAACGTGTATTACGTTGTCAACTATTGCGATTATCCTCAAGGAACTTTCCGCACCGATTCGGTTGCTTTTATAAAAGATTTCTTAAACGAAACGGTTGAGTCATCCGCCAAAAGTATTAAAGGTGAATTAATTTATGTGGACGATGTGACGCTGCAAGGTAATGACAATTATAAAGGAAAAATTTGGCGCGTACAATACAACCACGACCGCGCCCTCATAAAAAGCAAATGTTACATTGTCGGCGATCGTTTTTATCTCATTCAAGCCATTACCACAAAAGCCATGACACTTAACTCTGCCGCCGATAAATTTTTGGATTCTTTTCAGGTATATTGATTTTAAGAATTTGAATTTAAGTAGTCAATAATTTTTCAACAGCCGGAAGAAATAAAAGAATAAAACTTAACTTTGCATTAATTCAAAAAAAGTTTTATTCAAATAAATCTAACCGTTATGCGGGAAAAAATAATTTATTCTCTGAATACTTTAGATGTTCAGACTGTAGCGACAGAAGAAATTGGAAGGGAATTAACGCTTAAAGAAATTAAAGGTATTGAAGATAAAATAGCTAAAAATATTGATTGGTACAGTGCAATAGCTAATGCTATTGGTGCAGGAATAAAAAATTCATTGAACAATTAGTATTTTGAAAAATATTAAATTGTGTTAAATTTATTTATATTAATTTTATTTCTTGACGCACCTTTCTAAACTGTATCAATTTCGAATTCAGTAAAATACATTAATATTGACTTAAATTTCTCGGCTAACTTGCCACGTACTTAAACGCTTTTAAATACATCATTTAAAGAATGTTTTAATAAAAATTACCCAAAACCGATTTTTTTAAAATTTTCATGAAAATTGTTTGGGTCATTAAAGATGTACTATTTTAAAAAATCCTACTGTAAATTTACATCGTGGTTTTATATATTTTTTAATGATAGTGATAATTTCATTCAAATCAATATCTGTTGATTTATCATTCATCATTCATCGTTCATCATTACAAAATGTCCCGTTTTTCAAAAATAAATTTTGATAGAAATATCCGGCTTGCCGTAAAATCGGAAACGACAACGGAAACGTTTCAAACGCCGGAAGAGATAAATATCAAATCCTGTTACACTGCCGATGATGTTGCCGAACTCACGCATCTGAATTTTGTGGCGGGTATTCCGCCATTTTTGCGCGGACCATACAGCGCGATGTACACGACGCAACCTTGGACGATTCGTCAATACGCCGGTTTTTCTACGGCACAAGCCTCGAATGCTTTTTACAGAAAAAATTTAGCGGGCGGACAAAAAGGTTTGTCGGTCGCGTTTGATTTAGCGACGCATCGCGGTTACGACAGCGATCATGAGCGCGTGCGCGGTGATGTCGGCAAAGCCGGCGTGGCGATTGATTCGGTCGAAGACATGAAAGTTTTGTTCGACGGTATTCCTCTGAATGAAATGTCGGTGTCTATGACGATGAACGGTGCGGTGTTGCCGATTATGGCTTTTTATATCGTTGCTGCCGAAGAACAAGGTATAACACCGGAACAATTGAGCGGCACGATTCAGAATGATATTTTAAAAGAATTTATGGTGCGCAACACGTATATTTATCCGCCGGGACCTTCGATGCGCATCATCGCAGATATTTTTGCTTACACTGCTGAAAAAATGCCGAAATTTAATTCCATTTCTATTTCAGGTTATCATATTCAGGAAGCCGGTGGCACAGCGGATATTGAATTGGCTTACACACTCGCCGATGGTTTGGAATATTTGCGCACCGGTATAAAAACGGGTTTAGATATTGATGCGTTTGCGCCGCGACTTTCTTTTTTCTGGGGTATCGGCATGAATCATTTTATGGAAGTGGCAAAAATGAGAGCGGGAAGAATGCTTTGGGCGAAAATAGTGAATCAATTTAATCCGAAATCAGAAAAAAGTTTGGCGTTGCGTGCACATTGTCAGACTTCCGGGTGGTCGTTGACGGCGCAAGATCCTTTTAATAATATCGGTCGCACTTGTATTGAAGCGATGTCTGCCGTTTTGGGTGGTACGCAAAGTTTGCATACCAATTCATTAGATGAAGCAATAGCCTTGCCTACAGATTTTTCTGCAAAAATTGCACGCGACACGCAAATTTATATTCAGAAAGATACTGACGTAATGAAAGCCGTTGACCCTTACGCCGGTTCTTATTATGTAGAATACTTGACAGACCAAATCGCTCAACGCGCTTGGATGTTGATTGAAGAAGTAGAAACACTCGGCGGTATGGCTAAAGCAATTGAAGCGGGTTT
>JAYTIA010000765.1:0-7036 GCA_043732145.1 Saprospiraceae bacterium | reverse complement strand
ACAGATTGCGGAAAGTATTTCCGAATATCGCCCAACCACCGCGCAATTTGCGGTTGTGAACTGCCGCTGCCACCTTGTTTGCTTTTAGTCGCATATTCAAATTTTTTTTTGCGTTCAAATTCATATAACGCGCCCAATGCAGCATCCATATCTACATCACTGCCTGAAAGTATGCAACCTGTGCCGTCGGCATCATCACTACCGAGCATCATGCGCCATTTCGTAAGTGTATCCAAATTAAGTTGTTAGTTTTTAATTGTTTCAACGTCGCCGTGTAATTTTTCATTCAATCGTCAAAAGCAATGCGCGTTTTTTAAACGTATCAAACATCAATGCAAATTCTTCGCGCAGTGTATCGCGTTCAGAGAATTTTTTTATGATGCTTTCCGTCAAACGTTTTACTAAATCCGTTGCGTTTTTTTCTAAAAAATATTCAAAAATTAAACGTAAACGTATGACGGGCGGTTTGCCGAGATGCGTTTGTAAATAATTGAAAAAAATATTTTCGAGCAATTCGATAGTTTTTTCCGATTGTGTTTGCCACAATTCCACACCGTATCTTTTTATGAGTTCTAAGGATTGTAACTCGAAAATAAAACTTGTTAATCTATCCCATTTTTTTTCTTCAAAAAACAAACCGGAAAGTATGTCGCGTTTTTCGATAGAGTAGGGGCGTTTCTCGATTGTTTTTATAATGCGCTCAAATTTTTGTGTCGTTAATCCGGTTTTTTGCAATGTTCTGAACAATTCTATATCCAAATTGCCGGTAAAAATCACTTCGCCATAAGATAAAATAGCATCGGTATCATTTTTTGCCAATGCAATTTTCAGAGATAATTCGTTGAGTTTGTCTGTTACACGTTTGATATCGAAATAAATTTTATCAACTTCTTCAATAAGTTTTTCGGCGGTCGTAAAATCCCCGGTGTTAATGGTATCTTCAATAATTTCGATAATCACATCCGGATTTTTGCTCGACGCGATAACCGCATATTTCGCCACTTCCCATTGTCCGGTTTTTTGTAGTAATTGAATTTTTGTGCGCGTCAATCGTTCGTTAACATCATAAGATAAGGAAGGAGATGATAAAATTTTATTGACGAGTTCCAATAAAAAACTAAATTTTTCAGCATTAATTTTCATTTTCATTACCGCATCGAACACAGGCATACAAAATGGAAATTTGCCGTAAGTGTCGCACGACTCGATTAAAAACGCTTCAATACTTTCTTTTAATTCCGGTGACAAATTAAGCGTTTCAATCGTCTTTAAATTTTCTAATAATTGAAATTTGCGCTTTTCTAACTTATTTGTCGGCGATTCGCTTATCCGCAAAAAACGCAAAATATATTTTAGACTGAAAGACCAAGTTGTAAACCAATTTTTTACGTCGCCTTGCTGTAATGCGGTTTCTGTTTTTTGTTTCAGTTCGTCTAAAATAGTAAAAATTTGTCCCCAACCGCTTGAAGTTACAACGCCGCGTTTATTTTTTACTGTTCGAAGCGTATCTTCCATCAATTTTTGGTAAGTTTCCTTTGTGTCTTCGATGCCGTAAAAATCTTGAAGAAAGCGCGTTTTCAAAGCCAATGCAAATTGTTTATCGCTGCGAGCATAGGTTGCAACAAATTCTATGAGTTGCGCATTGTCGGCGCGTTGTAGAATATGAGAAATAGTGACCCGAGCAGGTGGCGTGTTGGCAATTTTTTCTTTTTCGATTTCTCTTTTTTCTTTTTGCTCCGCTTTGCGTTTGACAATAAATAAAATGATAGCCGTAACGTGTTCGCAAATATTTTTTTCGATAAAAATTTCACATTCGCAAGAAAAATCATTGACCTTTGTGCCGGAAATAAGAAGTTCTGCCTCAAGTGCAACATTGTTTTTCGTGAAATGTCCGATCCAAACGTTTTTATCAATATTTTTGATGTCGTTTATTTCACGTGTTGCCAATAATTTTTCCGCAGCTATAATGATTTGCTCTTCAATAAACGCATCGTAAGTATTCAGCGAAAAACGATTATTCATATTTTAGACGATGGACGATGGACAATGGATTTTAGACGATGGACAACGGATAAAAACTTTCTATTGTCCATCGTCCATTGTCTAATAAAATTTCAATAAAATCGTGCAAGTTAATAGTAGTCATATCAATTCTTCAAATAAAATCACTAATTAAAATGAAATCCTTATTTATTGTACGCCATGCTAAAGCTGAAAGAGAAGGGGTAAACTTAAAAGACTTTGATCGGGCATTGGACGATTCGGGTAAAATGGATGCAGCAGCTATGGCAATTCGCATATTAAAAGAAATACAAAATCCGGATTTATTTTTATCCAGTTCTGCTAAACGCGCACTGCAAACGGCAGAAATTTTTGCAGATATTTTTAAAATAACCAGGCAAAACATTCGGAAAGAAAAAGAAATTTACGATGCTTTCGATGCACGTGATATGATAAATCTTATAAAATCACTTCCCGATAATATAAATACCGTTTTTTTATTCGGACATAATCCGGCGGTGAGTAGTTTGGCAAATTATTGTACTTATATGCCGCTACACGATTTGCCGACTGCCGGCATTGCACGCATTGAAGCCGATATAAATACTTGGTCGGAATTTGATAAAAAAAATGCAACTTGGACAAATTTATGGGTGCCCAAAAATTTTTGAGTAAGGAAAAGTTTCATTCATCATTTATTATGCCGTTATGTACATTTTATTAATTTCAATTGTTTGGGGATTATTTGCAGGTTTGCTTTTTCTCAATATTTACATCCGCGTCAAAGCTTTCAAATATTATCGCCGTTTAGTAAACGCACGTGTAGAATTTGGTGCAAGTCATGTATTTAACAGAAAAAAATTAGAAACGGAAATTTTACCAAGATATCCGAAAAGCAAAGAAGATATTCTCGCTTTTGTAAATCACGTACACCGCAGCATCAACATCGCTACCGGTTTAATGGTTTTAATTACACTTTTTGGAGCCATTTTAATGTACTACAGAAAATAAAAAAGGAGACATACGCAATGTATCCCTCCCCAAACTAAAATGTATGAAAAAAACTAACTTTTTCGATTTTTTATCACCTTTTGTTATCTTTTTTACTTTTCAATAATTCTATCCAAACCAATGCCAAACAGATAATTTTGAAACTTAAAATCAATGCGTTATAAATAAAACGTTAATAAGGTTGCAAAAAGTATAACCCATAAAAAACTTTTTTAGTTCCATATTATAAATAATTTTTCAAAAAAATACAGTGTTAAAATTTTTTCAAAACACCAAAAAAGATAAAGGTGTTACTGAATTAACAATTTCTTCATAAACCTTCGTCCAACCGTTCCATTCTTCTGTTTTCGATAAACTTGTGTTGTGCCAAAGTGTGCAAAATTCACCATTAACTGCACGTACTTCTTCCGCGATTTTTTTTACGGCATTGATAGCAGCTTCAGGCGAAAGTTTTAAATAATTTTTCAAAGTAACATCCATCACTTGAAACGGATGAATTTTTAAATTTGTCACTTCGTCACGCTCTAAATCAAACCAATAAAAAGAGGTTGCCATACCCGCTCGAAAACCAATATTATCTGAATAACCCATTGAGTAGTCGTCGGAGATTCCGGCAGCGATTAGTTTTCTGTAAGTATCGGGCAATGATAATTTTAAAAAATGTTGACGTGATTGCGTTATTTTTTGTCCCGTTATAGTTTCCAATCTTTTAATTTCTTTGAGTAATTGTTTGTTATTCCGGTTGGTTTTGTAGGAAGGATGAATGCCGACGGTGTTTTCTTTTGCTGTTTCGCGAATAAGATTTTGTAGTGCCGGCGTTTTCCAATAAACATTTTTATCGAAACGCCCGTAATCGCCTAACAACCAAAAGTAAATCGGTTGCACTTCGCCTGAATGAATTGATTTAATTGTACCAAAGGTATCGTAAGCGTCTGAATAATTATTATTTAAAGATTTTAAACGCTCGTTAACTGAAAAAAAACGCAATTTTATCGCATCTTTGACAAAACCAATACTCGATCGCAAAAGCGATCTATTTTTAAACTGCCAAGCTATATCAATATCGAATGTGGGTTGAAAATTATAAATCGGTTTTTTGAAAATTAAATTCGGATAATGATTTTCTAATTGCGTGAACAGTTTATTCGCCCAAATATGTACCATCGGCTTTTGTAAAAAACCATAACATTGCGCAAAAGATTTGGTAGCCGAAAATCGGGCGTGGCTGTCAAAATCCGTAGCTTTCAAATTGTATTCTTCATAACGACTGATACACAAGAAAACCTTGGCAAATAAATCTTCGTCGTTTGAATTTTTAAATATCTCATCAATATTTTTTTTATCAATGTTTTTTTCAAAAAGCAAGGTATGACTTTTGATAAATATTAACTCATTTGCTATTTTATCAAAAGAATAATTTATTTTCGCCGAAGGATATTTTAAAAAATAATCTTTCTCTGTAGTATAATTAACTGATATATTTGCAAATTCGCAAAGCATTAAATCGAGTGTATAGCGCAATCTATTGGTAATTGTAGATGCGTAAATTAGAACCGAAGTATTATCAATCATTGTAGAAATAATTAACTTAGCAGTGTGTAAGTAATTTCATTATATTTTAAAACAAATATACAACAAGCATGGCAAAAGAAAATAGTACAACACAAGTAGTTAATGAAACTGCAAACAATTCCGGAAACAACCATAACAGTGGCGGAGTGGATATGTTTGGCGACATGATGGTACTGCGCGATATTATTATGGGTCCTAAAATAACCGAATATAATATCCGTTTTGCTGACATTGATTCTAATATTAAAAAATTGGAAGAAAGCACGTTGCAAAATATCGCTATTATAGAAAAAGGTTTGAAAGAACATATTCATAATCTGGAATTGCTGATCATGCAAAACGCCGATCATTTGAATAAAAAAATTGAGCAGACTTCAAAACAAGATCGTGCGCAATTAGCTGATTTTTTGGTGGAAGTGGCGAAAAAATTAAAGGAATGATTAAATCGGTTATTAGTTATTAATTTTTGATTATTAACGTTTATGTTTTAGTTTTTATTAACCAACCAACTAACCAACTAACTAACCACCTAACTAACTAACCGATGACAAACGAAAAAATGCCTTTCACTGATGACAATCGAGATTTGGAACAGTTAAAAGAAATTTTATTGCGTGAAGAAAGAGAAGCACTCTCCAGTTTGCACAAAACTATCGTTGACCGATCGCTTTTAGAAAGTCATGTTAATCCGATTGTTGAAGATCATATCACGTTTCTGAAAGAAAATTTTCCGATTGAGTATGCTCGAGTGATTAATGCAATGATTGAGCAGAAAATTAAAAACTCTAAACAAGAAATTATAGATACGATTTCGCCGATGTTGGGGCAGATGATACAAAAATTTATTTCGTATCAGTTTCAGATAATAAAAGACAGTATCAACGAACAGTTACAATTTTTGTCATCACCAAGCAGTATGATTAAAATTTTTAGAAATAAAATATTCGGAATCAGTACAGTGGATGAAATTATGTCATCGGTTGATGTGCCGATATTGGAAGAAATTTTTGTCATACAACGTCATTCCGGCTTGTTGCTTGGCAGTGCCGCACTACATAAAACTTTGAAAAGAGATGCTGTAGCCGGTATGTTTACCGCTATTAGAGAATTCGCTGAAGATGCACTTATAAGAGATAAACAAGAACTCGATCAAATCCAATACGGCACTTATCGAATACTCCTCTACAACTTCACTTATTGTTATTTCGCTTTGGCTTTTAAAGGTTCAATTTCTATTCAAGAATCAAATGCGCATTTCGATAAAATAATTGATTTTCTTCAGAACGCAAATATGCTGCATCGCACAAATATTACGTCAAAAGAACAAGAGGATTTATCGGAACAACTCGAATTGCTATTTATAGCACCCGAACGAATAAAAAGACAAGCAGTTTCTTACAAGCAATCTTAATAACTAAATAACTAATGAGAAGCAAAAAAATAATTCTTACAGGTAGTTTCGGTGTAGGTAAAACCTCGCTGTTTAATCAATTTATTTATCAAGAATTTAGTGATAAGTACTTAACAACTATTGGTGCAAAAGTAAATTCAAAAACTGTTGTTACCGAAAAAGGCGATGTCGCTTTATTGGTTTGGGATATTGCCGGTGAAATTACGCAACATAAAGTACCTGAAGCGTATTTTTTAGGTACAAGTGGAATTGTTTATGTAGTTGACTTAACGCGCCCGCATACTTTCACTGCAGTTAATTCGGATATGGCTTTTTTAAAAAAAATCTTACCGGATACAGCGATTGTGATTGTGGGTAACAAAAAAGATTTAGTGTCCGATGAACAACTCGTCGAATTAGCACAAAAAATGCCGATAGTATGGGATTATATAACGAGTGCCAAAACCGGCGAAAATGTAGAAAAAATGTTTACTCACTTAGCATTACGGATTTTTTAATTAAAAAATTACCTGAATGACGGCACTAAGAAATATTGTACCGGCTATTTTTCCGACACAAACTTTAATTTTGAGTGAGCAGGGAGAATTATTAAGTAGTTGTAATACGCTATTCCCTACAAAAAATTTCGCAGATACAGCCGGTGATAAATGGTCGCCGTTTTTAACAAGTTTTTTGAATCTCTAACTACATTACCTCTCAATCAAATTTTGATTATGCCGAGAATTAACAGTATCGCCAATAATGTGGAAGGCGTTTTCGATTGCTTGTTTGAAAAAAAAACCGACTCAACGCATGGGACTATTATAATCTGGTCTGTGAAAGACATTTCAATAGCTATGGAACGGCAAAGAAAAATTCAAGAGGTTTTTAAAGCAAAATATATGTGATGTAACTAACAACTAACAATTATTTACTCATCGCTTCCGCAATTTCAATTTCATCTTCAATTTCACCGAGTTCGACACGCAAATTTTCTACGATAAAATCTTGGCGTTCGGGTGTATTTTTTCCCATATAATAATCCAAAACGTGATCAATATT
>JAYTIA010000764.1:0-2658 GCA_043732145.1 Saprospiraceae bacterium | reverse complement strand
CTTCGTAACCTATGACTTGATTCGGATCGTAAGCATTTGACCAAGCCGTTGCATCTTGCAAATTCGACGGCAAAAATCCGGGATAATATAAGCGCGTTGCATTCGCTAAATTTAAAACCCATTTACCAATTGCTCGCGCAAATCTTTTATCGTAACGCACCATCGGCACAAGTTGTCCGGCTTGTTGAACGGCATTGAGTTGAAAAGCATAATCATTGCCGGCATCATTCGCTTCGCCAACTAAACCCGACACATCAAAACCACCCCAAGTTCCCACAATTGTTCCCCAACCCCGCAAAGGACCTTTATCAAATGACCAATTGACCATTTTTTGTACGTCGTAAGTTGTACCTAACTCGGCATTCATTTTTGCGGCGGTGTAAGTACCGTAAGGCAATTGCAATTCGTAAGAAGGATTAGACTGTAAGCCATTAAAAAATTCCATCGCCCATTGCGCGCCTTTTAAATAATCTTTGTTACCGGTTTTTTTATAAGCGTTGTACAAAACCCAAGCCATCGCTCCGGCTGCTTCCGGTTCATGGACACCGGCTGCATTACCTTGCGATGTTGCAAATTTCCAGGCACGATAATTCATATTCGGTATAGTCCAAGGTGCATCATTACCACCCATCGCTTTCACCGCTTTTAAAAATTGATCGGCTATGGTTGTAAATTGCGTATTGGCTTCGCCACCAAGATTCGAATATAAACTAAAAAGTTGGTAGAAAAAAACATTCGGCATCACATCATACCACCAATCGCCGCCACTGTTCGCGCCGGCGTTATTGAGATAAATATTTTCGCCGTTGGCTTTATTAAAAAAATCTTGACTCATTAACAACCAATTTTGTCCGAACTGATTGCTTTTATCTATACCTACCAACGACGCACTGACCAATGAAGGCAAAACATTTATCGCTTCACTGCCGGATGGCGAGCCGACATAAGAACTCATCACAATCGTTTTATTTTGGGGATAATTCACTCCGGCATTGCCGATTTTTGTAAGCGGTAGATATTGCCCGGTTTTTGTTACATCATACACAAACGAATCGTATTGTCGCGCCACCTGTTTCCAATTGCGCAAGTTGTACGGTGCCGGCAAATTAGGCATCGTTTCAATGCGCGGCACTGCTATTTGTCCGGTTTGCGCAAAAATTATCGGACAATAGAGAATAGTGAACAGAGAATAGAGGTATTTCTTTTTAAACTTCATTTATTTTATATAATTTTTTCAATCAAAATTAATCCTGAGGATTCTTTTTGTATTTCTAAAATCCAAAATCGTAAATCAAAAATCGTAAATCGTTAATATCCGGAGTTTTGCACCAAACTCGGATTCAAATCAATTTCGGTTTGCGGCAACGGAAACACTTCGTGTTTGCCGACAACAAACCCGGGAATCTTTTTATCGGCGATGCCCCAGCGCACCAAATCGAAATAGCGGTGCATTTCAAAACCTAATTCGACGGCGCGTTCGTGACGCACCGCATCAATCATCGTTTGCTTGTCGGTACTTGAGATTTTCGGTAAAGCTGTTGCAGGATTTACGGCTTGTGCTCGCGCTCGGGCTCGCACTATTTCGAGTGGCACTGCTGCTTCCGTCGGACGACCGAGTTCTGCTAAAGCTTCCGCTTCCCAAAGTAAAACTTCAGCGTAACGGATATTCGTGTAATTAATATCGCCATCAGCAATTTGAGTGACGGCACTGTCGGCTTGCAAATATTTTTTTACGCTGTAATGCGTGGATGAATATGAATTTTTATAAACATAACCAAAATAATCGTCGTTATTCTTCGCAAACGTGAACTTACTGCGCGGGTCGTCAGATTCAAAAGCGGCAACAAATTCGGGCGTGACTTCTGAGAAACCGTAACCGCCTACCACTTTTTTCGATCTCCACCATTGATTCAATGAATTGCCGACACCGAGTTCTAAATTAGTGTGTTGAATTTCCCAAACAGATTCGCTATTGTTTTGTGTATTTTTTCTGAAATTATCTTGATAATCCGCCACGAGTTTGTAGGAGTTTAAGGCTTTTACTTTGCCGACATAATCAAGTGTTTTCGTAAAATTTTTCTGATACAAATACACTTTCGCTGCCATTGCCAAAGCTGCACCTTGCGTCACTCTACCGACATCCGCACCGGTGTATTTTACCGGCAATAATCCGGCGGCGCGATCACAATCAGTTGTTAATTGATTAAAAATATCTGCCTTAGGTGTCTTCGGTACGCGCAATTTATCCGGCGGAACAATGGTCGTGAGCAAAGGTACATCACCAAAAACTTGCACGAGCGACATATAATAATATGACCGCAAAAAAAGTGCTTCACCGATGATGCGATTTTGCAGCGTTTTATCCATCGAAATTTTCTGAATTTTATCCAACACCGTATTGCATTGCGTGATGCCGTTGTATTCTAATTTCCAAAAACTGTTTAACTCATCTGTACGCGGTGTTTGAACGAGCGCGTCAATTTCTGTTAAACCCGGTCGTGAACCGTCGCCGCCCGTGATAGCTTCATCGCTTCCGATGACCGCGAAAGCCCAATAAAAATTATTATTAGTGTTACTAAAAGTGAGCGGACCGTAAGCAGCATTGATTGCTTGAACCGCATCATTGGCGGTTTGAAAATAAGATCCGGCATCTAATGT
>JAYTIA010000763.1:0-2662 GCA_043732145.1 Saprospiraceae bacterium | reverse complement strand
TGTTCGACAGCAGAAATTTGTGTTTGCGCGTTGCTAAATTTAAGTTGCCGATTATTTCCGGTATCGGACATGAAACGGATCAAAGCGTTTTAGATATGGTATCGCATAGCGCACTCAAAACACCGACTGCAGTTGCCGATTTTATTTTAATACACAATGCGCAATTTGAAATTCAAATCATCAATATCGGTAAATTTATTTCTGATTTTGCGCAATCGAAAATGCGCGAAGCAGATTTAGAATTAAAGTATTTTGACAATGTTTTGAAAATCTATCCGACACACATACTCGACAAATCGCACAACGAGTTGAGTTTACTTGCCCAAAACTTACAAAATAAAATAGAAAAACAAATTCAATCCGAAAATTTTGAATTGATACACATGAAAAACGCGCTCAAAATTGTCGGCATAGATGCTACACTCAAACGCGGATTTACAATTACAAAACTCAAAAGCAAAGAAATAAACAGTGCGAAAAAATTAAAATCCGGCGATAAAATAGAAACAAAATTCTACAACAGCGAAATTTCGAGTGTTGTCGTTTAGTTGAAAGTTGAAAGTTAGCATTTTCAACTTTCAACTATTTTCAATTTTCAACTGTTATTACTTTCTGTTATTAAAATATTATATCTATGGCATTTTCAACTTTCAACTATTTTCAATCATCAACTTTCAACTATTAAAATGGTCAACCCATATTCCATAGACGGCAGTAAAAAAGAACAAGTGTCGCAAATGTTCGACAATATTGCCGGCAGTTATGATTTTTTAAATCATTTTCTCTCGCTCGGTATTGACAAACTTTGGCGCAATAAAATGATAAGCGAATTAGCGGCAGTGAATCCGAAATTGGTACTTGATGTAGCCACCGGAACCGGTGATGTGGCAATAGAATCGTTCAAGCAATTGTGCTCGAAGGACTTGAAAATTATTGGCGTCGATATTTCACCGAAAATGTTAGCGGTCGGACGTGAAAAGATTTTACAAAGGAAAATGTCTGAAAATATCACATTAACAGACGGAGATTCCGAAAACTTGGTGTTTCCGGATAATAAATTCGATGCGATTACCGTTGCTTATGGTGTGCGGAATTTTGAAAACTTGGAACGCGGTTTATCAGAAATGCAACGTGTTTTAAAACCGGGCGGAAAGTTAATGGTTTTGGAATTTTCTAAGCCGACAGGTTTTCCGGTAAAACAGGCATTTAATTTGTACTTTGAACATATTTTACCGACTATCGGAAAAATCACATCAAAAGATAATCGTGCCTATAAGTATTTATTTGAATCCGTACAAGTATTTCCTTCCGGAGACGCATTCGTAAAAATTTTAGATAAACTCGGTTATACAAAAACCTCATGTCAACCACTTTCTTTCGGCATTTGTTCTCTTTACGTCGCTTACAAACAGTAATTGTTGTGAGTGCTTTCGCTTTGTTTTTTTCGCCGCAAAATACTTTTGCGCAACTCGGCAAAGGCAATTACAATTTTTTGGATTATAACGGGCGAAATGTTTATTTCGGTATCACTATCGGCTATAATCAATCGGATTACAAAGTCGTAAAAAGTAAAAATTTTTTACCTTCCGTGAACGATAGTATTGCCGGATTAGCCGGCGTTCAAGGTCCCGGATTTAATTTAGCTGTTGTAACTAACTTACGTATTGGTGATTATTTCGATTTGCGTTTTTTGCCCGGTTTTTCTTTTTCAGAACGTAATGTGTCTTACACGTCCACAAAACCCAACCAGATTTTACCAACTCAAAAAATAGAACCGGTTTTTGTAGAATTGCCTTTTCATATTCGCTATAAATCCGCACCTTATCACGACAAACGATTGTTCGTAACGGGCGGTATTAAATACGATTTTGACATTACGAGTAAAAGCCGCCAACGCACAATTCTGAACGGTTTAAAAATTGCACCGACCGATTTTCAATTTGAAATCGGCGCAGGTGTTCAAATGTTTTTTCCGTTTTTTATTTTCTCACCTGAAATTAAATTCTCTACCGGTTTGGGTAATATCTTGATTTATCAAAACGGTTTGCAAGAATCGTCTGTTATAGAAAAATTGATTTCGCGCACCGTGACAATTTCTCTTCACTTTGAAGGATAGGGTTTTAGAATTTAGAATTCTTTGTTAAGAAAACTTTGTAAGCTATGTCAACTATGCGCCTATGTGGTTTAAGAATTATGAATATTATTTTGACTAACCGACCAACCGACTAACCGCGACCAACCGACTTAATGAGTAAATACCTAATTATTATCGCAGGAGCCACAGCTACAGGAAAAACGGCGTTAAGTATCGCTTTAGCAAAAAAATTTAAAACAGAAATCATCTCTGCCGATTCGCGCCAATTTTATTGCGAAATGAATATCGGCACTGCAAAACCCATCAAGGAAGAATTATCTCAAGTACCACATCATTTCATCAATAATTTATCTATACAAGACAATTATTCCGTTGGACAATATGAAAAAGAAGTAATTACATTTTTAAATAATTTTTATAAAAAAAATAATCTTGCTATTTTAGTTGGTGGCACCGGATTATTTATTAGTGCTGTTTGTGAAGGATTAGACATTTTTCCGGATATATCAGAAGCAATTAAATTGCAAATCGAAGAAGCATATAAGCAAAACGGTTTAGAATTTCTTC
>JAYTIA010000762.1:0-2662 GCA_043732145.1 Saprospiraceae bacterium | reverse complement strand
CCTCAAAGTCTTTAAGTATTATTGCCGATAAAAATTGGCAAAAGATTTTTTATTTCCAAAACGAATTGCCGAGTTCTCAGTACGTACATTATACTTCCAAAAAAAAATTACTTTTTAGTCTGAAAGAAAACCATAAATTCCCGTGCGTTTGGAAATCCTGTGAAGGTGGTTACGATGGCAAAGGCGTTGCGGTTTTAAAATCTCCGACTAATGCCAATGATTTACCTGACGTGCGTTGCATCGTTGAAGAATTGGTGGATATTGACAAAGAAATTTGCGTCATGGCAGCAAGAAGTGTGAGTGGTGAGATTGCGATTTATCCGCCCGTTGAAATGGTATTTGACGACAAGGCTAATTTGCTTGACTATCAAATTTGCCCGGCTAATCTTTCAAAAAAACAAATAACGGCAGCAAAAAAAACTTCGAAGAAACTCATTCAAAAATTAAATATCGTTGGTTTATTGGCGGTAGAAATGTTCTTGACAAAATCCGGCGAAATATTAATCAATGAATCCGCACCGCGTCCGCACAATTCCGGTCATCACACCATTGAAGCGTGCGTGACTTCTCAATACGAACAACTTTTGCGGTGTATTCTGAATTTACCTTTGGGCAGTACAAAAATAAAATCACCGTCAGTGCTTTGGAATATCTTAGGTGCAGCAGGTTTTTCCGGCGAAGCAAAAGTTATCGGGTTTGAAGAAGCCTTAAAAATTGAAGGCGCGTATTTTCATTTTTACGGCAAAAAAATGACACAACCTTTCAGAAAAATGGGACACTGTACGCTTTTAAATAAAAATTTGGAAAAAGCATTAGAACATGTTTTTAAATTGAAAAATATTTTGCGGGTTGTGAGTGAATAAAATTATTTTGCCCTGCAAATTTTCAAAAACCGAAACCAAAAAATCTGAAACTTGCGACGATGATTGCGGTAACGCACGTTGCTCTTATTTCCCTTCCGTTTTTTCTTTTTTACTGTTTTTCACCTTTAATGTCATTAAATTACTGATATCTGCCCATCTTCTTTCCTCAAAAACAGTCTCATATTATCACCAAAATATGCCGATTTCTGTTTTCTTATCCATTTGACTACCGCCTGAACTCGGCTGTGGAGCAACAAGACAGCTATAAGTCTGTCTTGTTGCGTTCATTAGTTGCTTTCAATTATTTTCATTAAATATGGACATCGCTACCATTATTATGATGAGTTTTAGTATAATAAGCGTTTTGCAAAGCGTTTTGAACAAAATCAAAACCTAAGAATTATATAAATTATTCCAAAAATTATGTAACACATGCAGTCGGTTAGATACTCACCTTTGTAGGTTGTGAAAATTAATTCGCAATATAAAATTTAAAAAAAGTGAAGAACGTAAAAATTATCTTATTCTCTGTTGCAACGATGATCTCATTCACGCAATGTACAGAGTCTTCTACTGAAAGTGTTTTAGAAAAACCTGAAACACGCGGAAAAACAATTTCAGCTTTGATGAATAACACGACTTACATGAAAGAGGTCATGGATTCTATGGAGTTAAAGCACGGCGGTATGTCAGGGATGGGCATGGCGACTCGCGATATGAAAATGGATGAAAAAATGATGAATAGTATGATGGAAAAATGTAAAACGGATACGACCATGTGCAAAATGATGATGGATAAAACAATGGCTATGTGCGATGCCGACTCCTCTATGTGTAAAATGATGATGAATGAGATGAAAGCACATCCTAAAATGATGAAAGATATGAAGGATATGGACAAAATGAAAGGTATGAAAATGAAATAAACGGGAGCAAATCAATTAAAAATTAAAAATTTCGAAAACCATTTTAAAAATATCAAAATGAAAAAAAATTATGAATTATCCGGAATGGGTTGCGGTGGTTGCGTAAAAAGCGTGCAGAACGCTTTGTTAAAATTACCGGATGTCGAAAGTGCTGATGTTAAATTGAATCCGCAAAGTGTAACGATTACCATGTCTAAAAATATTGATTTAGAAGAATTGCAAGCGCAACTCAACAAGTCAGGACATTACATTATCAAGGAAATAGTTGCTTAATAATTAACAATTAAAAATCAAAACTTATGATGAACGATGGCTATGGTTATGCAGGTATGCATATAATATGGTGGTTTGTTTGGTTAATCCTACTTATTTGGATATTCGCAACGCCTTATGATATTCCCGGTCGGCGCATGAAAAAAATATCACCGCTCGATGTTTTAAAACATCGGTTAGCGTCCGGTGAAATCAATAATGAAGAATATCAACAGAAAAAAACAATGATTGAAAGTGCGTAATCAAATAATCAAACGCAAACAAAGACTTGTTGTAAGTTCGAAATAATGTAATCGTTTTTTTCAAGATTGTTCATTGTGTATTTTATGTTCCTTTAATAACGAACTTACAGCAAGTCTAATGCGTTTGGCGAAAGCCTAAATATAATTATAGAAGAACAAACAATTAAGACAATGGATAATTTGAAACCTATAATTTTTTTATTTCCGGCTATTGGTTTGATTTTGAACACGACACTTTATATGTATTTGATAAAAAAAGTGCCTAATAAAAAAATATTGAATGAGTTTGTTCTTGTAGTAATTGTGCTTGGCTTCTTACTAAATTTTACATGGGAATTAATCCAAATGCCACTCTATA
>JAYTIA010000761.1:0-2671 GCA_043732145.1 Saprospiraceae bacterium | reverse complement strand
TTCATCGCCTTATAAAAATTTAAAAATTAATTTAAGCGGCTTATATCAAGAAAAAAATATCGCTACCTTTTTGCAGAGTATTGAAGTAATGAAGACTTTGCCGTTTTTTAAAAATATCGAACCCGAAATCTGGCACAATGGCATTGAAACAGGATTAGCAAATTTAAAATTGCTTACAAATTTTATTGGTAGGTGGCAAATTTTGCAACGCTCTCCACTTATTATCGGCGACTCCGCACACAATGAAGCGGGGATAAAATATGTCACGCAACAATTAGCAACGCTAAAATACAATCACTTGCATATTGTAGTCGGTATGGTGCGCGATAAAGATATTACAAAAATGTTAGCTCTTTTTCCGAAAAATGCGATTTATTATTTCTGCAAAGCCAACATTTCGCGCGGTTTACCGGCTGAAGATTTGAAAATTAAAGCAGAAAATTTGGGTTTGAAAGGGAAAAGTTACTCATCGGTTAAACGGGCTTATGCAGCAGCAAAAAAATCAGGCACCGCCGATGATTTAATTTATGTAGGTGGAAGTATTTTTATACTCGCCGAAGTACTTTAAGCATGAGAAATAAAAAAAGCCTCGAAAGTTATTTACTTTCAAGGCTTCAACTCAGTAATGCAAATTTAACCTAAACCAATTTTTTCTCAAATTTAAAATTTCTTCGAATACAAAGTTACAAGCATTACCAAGTGAAAACCGAATTAGAATCTGTATTTAACCTCACTTTAACGTGTGTAAAATGAATGTCACGTAATTTTCACAAATTTATTTTTTTTTAAAAGCTTTTCCGACCGGTACTTTAGTAGTGGTTTTTGATTCCGGTTTAGCAACTGCTACTTTCTTTTTTATCACAAAGGCATCCGGTATAACTTCTTCCACCATTTTTTTTACTTCTTCGAGTGTGAGTGATGCACATTCTTCCGGTGTTAATTTTTTTCCGTCGCGTTTTACATTTATCATTTCTTTTCCGAAACGAATGAATGGTCCCCAACGTCCGTTTTCTACCGTCAATTTTTCCGCTTCCCAATTGTGAATATATCTATTGCCTTCTTTTTCTACTTTCGCTTCAATTAATTCGGTAGCTTGTTCCACAGAAATTGTTTCCGGATTATATTTTTTCGGAATCGGAATAAACATATCATTCCATTTTATAAATGGACCGAAGCGACCGGAGCCTTTTGTAATCGGCAAATCTTTATAAGAAAACAACGGTGCATTGGCGCGTTTATTTTCTTCGTACAATTCAATGGCACGTTCCAAACTAATATCTAACGGTGCTTCACCTTTCGGTAACGACACAAATTTATCGCCGGCTTTCAAATACGGACCGAATCTGCCGATACCGATTGTCAGAATAGTATCGTCATATTCGCCCAAAGTTTTTGGTAATTCAAACAGTTTGAAAGCTTCTTCGAGCGTAATGGTTTCGATGGATTGATTTTTTTGCAAACTCGCATATTGCGGTTTGTCTTCTTTGCCGAGTTCTTCAGTTGTTCCAATTTGCGCCATTGCTCCGAATTTCCCCAAGCGCACCAAAATAGTTTTCCCTGAAATCGGATCAACGCCGAGAATCCGTTCACCGCTCACGCGCTCTGCTTCATTGGCTGTTTTTTCAACTTCGGAATGAAAGGGGTAATAAAATTTGGAAAGCATATCTACCCAATTGCGTTTGCCTTCGGCGATGGAGTCGAATTGTTCTTCGATATCGGCGGTGAAATTATAATTCATCACATCATCGAAATGTTTGTCTAAAAAATCTACGACCAACATACCGATATCTGTTGGCAGCAAATGATTTTTTAAAGCACCGGTCATTTCGGTTGATTTACTGCCCGTTATTTTTCCGATTTTATCCAACAACATGACAGAAAATTCGCGTTGTGTTCCTTCTCTCGTTATTTTTTCAACGTAACCGCGATTTTCTTCCATGATTTTTGAAATCGTCGGTGCGTAAGTTGAAGGCCGACCGATGCCGCGTTCTTCCAATTCTTTTACCAAAGCTGCCTCCGTAAAACGCGACGGCGGACGCGTGAAACGTTCTGTCGCCGTCATTTTTTCAAAATTCAGTTTCTGTCCGATTTTCAACGGCGGTAATGTACCGGCAACTTCGTCATCGTCATCATCTTTCGATTCGAGATAAACTTTTAAAAAGCCGTCAAATTTTATCACTTCACCTTCTGCATTTAAACGCGCTTCGGGTTGAGTCGAGATATTTATATTGACAGTTGTTTTTTCCAATTCGGCATCAGCCATTTGCGATGCGATGGTACGTTTCCAAATCAGTTCATATAATTTTTGTTGATCGCGGTCTTCCGTTACGTGGCGTTTTTCGATATAGGTCGGTCTGATAGCTTCGTGCGCTTCTTGTGCCGATTCTTTTCCGGTTTTAAATCGGCGCGTTTGCACATAATTTTTACCGAATGAATTTTCAATTTCTGATGCAATCGCCGCAATCGCTGTTTCACTCAAATTTGTCGAATCGGTACGCATATACGATATGTGTCCGGCTTCGTACAAACGTTGCGCGTTTTGCATCGTGCGGTTTACGGAGAAACCTAATTTACGACTCGCTTCTTGTTGCAACGTTGAAGTAGTAAATGGTGCAGTTGGTTTGCGCTTCAACGGTTTAACTTCAATATTTTTTACGGTATAAATTGCACC
>JAYTIA010000760.1:0-2672 GCA_043732145.1 Saprospiraceae bacterium | reverse complement strand
TATAACCCGCTACAAAAACAAAAAACTCGCCGCGTTGATCTTCCATCCGTTTCAACAAAGTTTGAATAGCTTCATCTCCAAAATCGCCGCGACCTGTGCCGGTAGCGATGAGTGCGTAGGCTTCATCAATAAATAAAATACCACCAATCGCTTCATTAATTTTTTCAGAAGTTTTCATCGCCGTTTGACCGACAAAACCAGCCACTAAACCTTGTCGGTCAGTTTCGATGATGTGTCCGCGTTCAAGAATGCCGAGTGCTTTATAAATTTTTGTCAGAATACGCGCCACCGTTGTTTTTCCGGTTCCGGGATTGCCGACAAAAACGGTGTGCAAATAAAAAGTGCCCAACACGTCGCGTCCTGTTTCGGCAAAAAAACGTACTAAATCAACCAGTTCCCGAATTTGTTCTTTCACTTTCGTCATACCAATAAGTTGATTCAACGATTCAAGTGATGACTTTAACAAGGCTTCATCAATCGGAATATGGGGCAATTCCTTTCGAAGTTTAAGTTGTATGCGTTCAACATCGGCGGATTGCACACGCGACAATTCATCTTTGTTCAACGATTTTGGATTCTCGGTGGACATAATGCGCAAACCCATATTTATTTTTGCTTGTTCAGTTATGTCGTGTATAAAACGCGCATTACCGAAACTGCGGTCCCGATTTCTGAAAGCCTCAACGATAATATCGTCTAAACGCTTTTTGGCATTCGAACTCAACTGCACACCTTTTTCTTTCGAAGCCAAAAGAGCAATTTGCGAAAGTTCTTGCGGTAAATAATCGGTAAATTCAAAATAATGACGAAAGCGAGAGCGCAAACCCGGATTAGAGTCGATGAAATGCCGCATCTCTTTCGGATAACCGGCAACGATAATTGCCAAATCGCCGGGACCATTCGACATTTCTTTAACTAAAATTTCAATAACCTCTCTGCCGAAATCTTTTGTATCGTCATTTGAACGCGCCAACGCGTAGGCTTCATCAATGAATAAAACACCGCCGCGTGCTTTTTCTATCGCATCTTTTACCTTTGGAGCTGTTTGACCAATATATTCACCGATTAAATCAGCGCGATCTACTTCATGCACATGACCTTTTGAAAGCAACCCCATTTTTTTATACAACTTGCCCATCATTTGTGCAACGGTCGTTTTTCCTGTACCGGGATTGCCGACAAAAACAGAATGTACATTGAGTTGACTGTTTTCGTCGAAACCTTTATCTTTTCGTAATTGCAAAAACTGTAAATACTTGGCGTGATCTCTAATTTTTTGTTTGATTTCTTTCAAACCAATCAGTGTATCTAAACGCGACATCACTTCTTCAAACGACGTATCCGGTTCTTCATCCAAAATAAAATCGCCGATTTCCAGCATCGGAATGAAATTCGGATATTGCACCACCGTCATACCTTCTTGAAAATCATCCGCCACTTCAAAAGATACGGTCGCCAAAATTTTATCTAAAAAAATTAATTCGCAAGTATATCTGTCTTTGCGCCAAGAACCTTTCATATTTGATCCCCAGCCTGCTGTGATGCGGATTGTATCATCTTTTTTTTCTACGCGGTGCAAACGAATAATTTGTCCTTTCAATTCTCGCGAATCATTATAAAACTTGACAAATAATTCGCACTGCCAACTTTTATTGACATTTAAGTTTTTCAATTCTATTTCCGCATAAATGTAACGTGTTTCTTCGGTTTTGAAAGTATGATAATAGGTATGCGTCGTATCAGTATTATCATCATAAGGACCTTCATACAAACGCAAATCCGCTACTTCCAAATAAGGATTGTCATAAAAAGTAAATTCGCGTCCGCCCTCTTCGATATAAAAATACTTCGTGCCGATTTTTTCACCGTTAATATATGCCTCCCAATAATAAGTTCCTTTTTTCCAAAACGTGCCTTCTTTTTTATTTCCCCAACCTTCTCGGATATAAGTAACATGATCGAATTTGCTGACGATTTTTTTAAAGAACAAATTGCATAATTCGTTTTTACCTTTTTTCAAGGCAAAACATTTCAACTCAACGTCGGCTTCCCAATCTTCGAGGTCAAAATTTTTATTATAAAGCGACAGTTCAGCATAGACGTATGCGGTTTCAAAACGGTCGAAAACTTGGCGATATTTTTTTCTGTTATCCGCCAACCACTCCGTTGAAGCATAAGTGCGTATTTCTTTGAACTTATAATTTTTATTCGCGACAGTTATATGTTCTTCTTCCGGTACCATAAAAGTATATCCTAATTTAGTTTAGTGAGTTGTTATTGCTGTTGCAGTGTAAAAATAGTACATTCGGTGTAAATAAACAATAACATCGGAAAATATTATCTAAAAATGAACATGCAGATCTATTCACGGCTTTACATTATTAACAGAGTAGTTTAAAAATCTTCTTCTACTAAAAATTTGCATCGAATCTTATGATTATTTCTACCTAATATTAGACGTTCAGAACCGTAAAATGTCATTTACAAAGTAAATTTTTTGCCGGAAATTTATCTTTTTATATTTATTTTCCACTCTCTTAGGTTTTTTAAAATAAATTTATAATTTTTGTGATTGAATATCTTGTTATTGGTTTCTGAATCAGAATTACCGGAATTTTAGAATTTTCAGAATAGTTCACGAAATGATGCTGCTAATTTTGAAAATTCTGATT
>JAYTIA010000759.1:0-2674 GCA_043732145.1 Saprospiraceae bacterium | reverse complement strand
AATGCTCGATAAAACAATTAAAAATTAACAACTAACAATTAGCAACTAACAACTACATATGAAATTTTCACTTTCATTCTTAATTTGTATCGTCGGTGCGACATTTTTTATGGGTTCATCTTTTGTGGCGAGTAAAATTTTACTCAAAACATATAACATGATGCCGTTTAATTTGGTCGGTTGGCGATTTGTGTTGGCGGCATTTGCTACGTTGCCGATTATTTTTTTAACGCAATCTTCATTTCGGGATATAAAAAAATCAGATTGGATAAAAATTTCTATCATAGGTTTACTTCAAACCGGATTAACAATGGGATTTTTATTTCTTTCGATGCTTTATTTAAGTGCTTCAAGTGCTGCAGCATTGATGTTTACAAATCCTTTGATGGTTGCAATTGCAAGTGCATTTATTTTAAAAGAAAAATTACGACCGAATGTTATCGTAGGGTTAATTATCGGTATCGTCGGCGTTTGGTTAATCGTTGGAGCCGATACAAATTTAGAGCAGTGGCGAGGAATTTTATTGGGTTTTGGTTGTGCGATAAGTTTTGCAAGTTCAACAATTTATAATCGAAAAGTAAAATTGCACGTACCACCGTTTATTATCAGTGCTACGCAAATGTTAGTCGGTGCAATATTTCTTTTAGTGTGTGCTTTTTTATTTGAAGGCAATCAATTTAGTTTGCAAGACAACACACAAACTTTTTGGTTTTTATGGCTCGCAATTCCGGCATCAACAGGTTCATTCGGTTTGTGGGCATTGGCTTTGAATAAAGGAGGTGCTGTGGTATCGAGTAGTTTTTTATTTTTAGGACCATTATTCACCATTATTATTTCTCATTTTATTTTACACACCGATTTTTCATTGAAGCAATTATTGGGCGCAGCATTAGTAGGTGTTGCACTTTTTGTCACCAATAAAAATTAGTCGGTTAGTCAGTTTGTCGGTTAGTCATTAGTCCTTTATTAAAATCGTTCTCAAATTTTACGATGAGTGACTAACCGACTAACCGACTAACCGACTAACTGACCAACCGACTAAAAATATGAAATCCGAAATTTTAAAACATCGCAGTAACAATCCGGAAACTTTTTGGCGCGAACAAGCGCAAAGCATTCATTGGTTTAAATTTCCTAAAACCATCTTATCAACAGATAAATACGGTTTGTCGCGTTGGTATAAAGGCGGCAAACTCAATACCTGCTATTTGGCAGTTGACAATCATATTGAAAACGGTTTGGGTGAGCAAATTGCAATCAACTACGATTCACCGGTCACGAACATCAAAAAGGCAATTACTTACATCGAACTTTATCAAGAAGTAAAAAAATTTGCCGGCGTTCTGAAAAGTTTCGGCGTAGAAAAAGGTGATCGCGTAATTATTTACATGTCGCTCGTACCGGAGGCAATTTATGCGATGTTGGCTTGCGCTCGACTCGGAGCAATTCATTGCGTTGTATTCGGCGGATTTTCAGCTACTGAACTTTCTGTGCGCATTGATGATTGCACGCCGAAAGTTTTGGTAATGACAAGCGGCGGCAAAGAGTTTGACAAAGTCATTCTGTACAAACCGATGGTAGATGAGGCAATTGAAATGTCGAAACACAAAGTACCACACGTTATTTGTTTAGAGCGGGATTTTGTATTGATGGGTGTTGATCATGTAGGGACAGGTCGCGATTTGTCCCTACATGATCAACACCCATCACTGCAAAATCTCAGAAAATACCACGACTACAAAACATTAATGTCCACCGCAATACCCGTTGAAAAATGCACGGTAGTTGATGCGACCGACCCTTTATATATTCTGTACACATCCGGCACAACAGGCAAACCCAAAGGCGTTGTGCGCGACAACGGCGGACACGCGGTATCATTAGTTTACTCTATGAAATATTGCTATGGTGCGCAATCTGGCGATGTTTTTTGGGCCGCAAGTGATATTGGTTGGGCTGTAGGACATTCTTATTTAGTTTATGCGCCACTCATTATGGGTTGCACTACCATTATGTACGAAGGAAAACCGGTGCGCACACCGGATGCCGGTGCTTTTTGGCGCGTTATCAGCGAATATAAAGTAAAAATATTTTTTGTAGCACCTACTGCCATTCGAGCTATAAAAAAAGAAGACCCGCAAGCAACGTTGATGGCAAATTACAATCTCGAACATTTTAAATACATTTTTGTTGCCGGTGAACGTTGCGATGTTAACACTTTGGAATGGTTGATGAATAATTTGAAAAAACCGGCAATTGATCATTGGTGGCAAACCGAATCCGGTTATCCGATGTTGTCGCAACTTATGGGTATCGGGCTTGAAAAAATAAAACCGGGTTCTGCCGGAAAACCTGTCCCGGGTTTTGATATCCGCATTTTAGATGAAAGTAAAAATGAAGCAGAAATTAATGAAGAAGGTTCGGTGTGCATAAAATATCCGTTAGCTCCCGGTTGTTTGCCGAGTTTGTGGAATGATGTACTGCGTTTTAAAGAAGCGTATTTGTCACAATTTCCCGGTTACTATTTCACTGGCGACGGTGGTTACAAAGACGAAGACGGTTATGTTTTTATCACCGGACGCATTGATGATGTGATAAATGTGGCAGGACATCGTTTATCCACGTCAACGATGGAAGAAATTGTAGCGAGTCATCCTTCGGTGGCGGAATGTGC
>JAYTIA010000758.1:0-7085 GCA_043732145.1 Saprospiraceae bacterium | reverse complement strand
AGTTTTTGAAGCGATTATGAAAGAAGATGCGGAAAAAATTAAAAAAGAAAGTGGTAAATAATTTAAGGAACGTGAAATAAAAAATCCAACAATCACATTATGCGACTGTTGGATTTTTTATTTCACATTATTTCTGACTCAAATTATTATTCAGTTACAGCGGGCGGTGTTGCCGGCGTTGTAGTCACGCCTCCAACTGTTCCTTCAGTTTTTTTACCGCCACGACCGCGACGTGTTCTGCGCGTACGTGCCGCTGCTTTTTCTTCTTTAGCTGCCAACATCACTTCGTTAAAGTCAACTAACTCGATAAGTGCAGTTTCTGCACCATCACCAAGACGGAAACCGGTTTTAATAACGCGCACATATCCACCAGGACGATCACCAACTTTTGGTGCAATTACATCAAAAAGTTCTTTGATACTGTCTTTTTGTTGCAACTTACTGAATGCTAAACGACGCGAGTGTGTTGTATTTTCTTTTGATTTTGTAATCAACGGTTCAATAAATCCGCGTAATGCTTTTGCTTTTGCTAATGTTGTAGAGATGCGTTTGTGATCAATCAAAGAGATTGCCATATTCATCAATAGCGCATTGCGATGCCCTTTCTTTCTACCTAAATTATTTTGTTTATCACCGTGCCTCATATTGAGAGATGTTTAAGCACAAATACATCGGAGCCGGATTTTTTGAATTACGAATTACGAATTACGAATTTTTTAAGACTCGTAATTCGTAATTTGTAATTAGTAATTGATTAAAACCCGCATCATAACGATAATACCTGTGTGCGTTAAAAAATTAAAAATTAAAAACAAACAATCAAGAAAAAATTCTTAATTCTTAATTGATTTTAGTCTTCCTCGAGTTTATATCTTGTCAAATCCATACCGAATGACAAGCCTTTATCAGTTAAAAGTTCTTCTATTTCTACCAACGATTTACGACCGAAGTTTCTGAATTTCAAAAGTTCGTGCGTATCGTGACGTACCAATTCCGATAAACTGTTGATGCGCGCCGCTTTCAAACAGTTGTAAGCACGTACAGACAAATCAAGATCTTCAAGAGAAGTTTTCAACAATTTGCGCATGTGCAAAACGTGTTCGTCAACAACACTTTCAGTGCGTTTATTTTCGTCGTCGAAAGTAATGTTCTCATCCGTGATAAGAATTAAATGCTGAATTAAAATACGCGATGCTTCTTTAATAGCTTCTTCCGGATGAATAGTGCCGTCCGTTTTCACATCAATCGTCAATTTTTCGTAGTCAGTTTTTTGACCAACCCGCGTATTTTCTATACGATACGCGACATTTTTTATCGGCGTATAAATAGCATCAATGGGAATAACACCAATGGCAGCATCTTTCGGCAAATTTTCATCAGCCGGAACGTATCCGCGACCTTTTGTTATCGTCAATTCTAATTCTAAACTCACTGAAGGTTCCATGTGACAAATCGCCAAATCCGGATTCATAACACTAAAAACATTTGTCGCATTTTCTAAATCGGCACCCGTAAATTTATCTTTGCCGCTGACGGTTAAATAAATTTTTTCTTCTCTGATATCTTCACCTTCTATCAATTGTTTTAAACGAATTTGCTTCAAGTTTAAAATAATATCTACAACATCTTCCACGACACCTTTAATTGTTGCAAATTCATGCTCTACGCCGGCAATCCGGATAGCAGAGATTGCAAACCCTTCCAATGAAGAAAGCAAAACACGACGAAGTGAATTGCCTATCGTTTGACCAAAACCCGGTTCAAGCGGTTTAAATTCGAAAGTACCTTCAAAGTCGGTCGCTTTTTGCAACACAATTTTTTCCGGTTTTTGATAATTTAAAATTGCCATTTATATTAATTGACCTAATTGTATGAGTGAAGGGATAATTTTTAATGTTTAATAGTTAATGATTAATTTTTTCATTAACCATTAACCATTATTTATTTTATTTAGAGTATAATTCAACAATCAACTGTTCGTTAATTTTTTCCGGTATTTGATCGCGTTCGGGGTAAGCGATAAATTTTCCTTCCAATTTATCATTACTCCAATCTAACCAAGAAAATTTCTTAGCTTCTTTATTTGGCCCTAAGTCCACTAATTTACCATTGTTTTGAGATTTACCGCGTACTGCAATAACATCGCCTGGACGAATACTATGGGAAGGCACATTTGATACAATACCGTTAACAGTTACGTGGCGGTGTGATACCAATTGACGCGCACCACGACGGGTATTTGACAAACCCATACGGTAAGCTACGTTATCTAAACGCGCTTCCAACAATTGCAAAAGTACAGTGCCTGTAACACCATGACGTTTTGTAGCTTCGTGGAAAGTTTTTCTGAACTGACGTTCCAAAACGCCGTAAGTATATTTTGCTTTTTGTTTTTCTACAAGTTGGTTAGCGTAATCGGAACGTTGTTTCTTTTTACGGGTACCCCCATGTTGACCCGGAGGATTTTTTCTTTTTTCTGATACTTTTGAAGGACCGAATATCGGCTCACCAAACGCTCTTGCTTTCTTGGTCGCCGGACCTGTATATCTTGCCATTTAGAATTAAGAATTTAAAATTAAGAATAAGAATTTGAACGTAAGATTAAGAAGCGAGAATTTAAAAGTATTAATTTTTAATTCTTAATTCTTAACTACACACGACGACGTTTAGGCGGACGACAACCATTGTGTGGCATTGGTGTCACATCACGAATAATAGATACTTTGATACCTGCCGCATCAATCGAGCGTATAGCAGATTCACGACCGGCACCGGGACCTTTCACATAAACTTCACAAGTACGCATACCGGCATCATGCGCTACTTTTGCTGCATCTGTTGCCGCTACTTGCGCAGCATAAGGTGTATTTTTTTTCGATCCTCTGAATCCTGCTTTACCCGCAGAACCCCAAGAAATCACTTGACCGTTTTTGTTTGTGAGAGATACGATGATATTGTTAAAACTTGCATGAATATGCGCGTAACCGTCCGGGGTAATCTGAACAATTCTTTTTTTAACTTTCTTAGCAGCAGCCTTAGCCATTTAATATAGAATTTCCGGTTTTTGCCTTTCGATTTTGTCCAGAATTTTCAGAATTTTAAGATTTAAACAGAATTCTAACTAACCGTAGATTCTGAAAATTCTGTTTAAAATTTTGAAATTTCTGCACAAAATTGTAGAAGCGCAATCCTTGATGAATAAAATGAAAATTGAAGGTAGTCTTATTTAATGGTTAATGATTAATAGTTAATTTTTTTGCATAAACCATTAATCATTAACAACTAACCATTACTTAGTTATTTTTTTCTTATTTGCAACTGTTTTTTTGCGTCCTTTACGGGTACGTGCATTGGTTCTTGTGCGTTGACCACGAACAGGTAAACCTTTTCTGTGACGTAGCCCACGGTAACAAACAATATCCATCAGACGTTTGATACTTGTCTGAACTTCCGAGCGTAATTCACCCTCTACTTTATATTGATCGTTAACGATACCGGAGATGGCTTTAATATTGTCATCATTCCACTGATTAACTTTCGTATCTTCACTCACACCGGCTTTTGACAATATTTCGGCTGCGCTTGAACGACCGATGCCGTAAATGTAAGTCAATGCGATAACACCACGTTTGTTTCTTGGTAAATCTATACCTGCTATACGAGCCATATTAATATAATGAATTAGCCTTGACGCTGTTTAAACTTTGGATTTTTTTTGTTGACGACATATAATCTGCCCTTGCGACGTACAATTTTGCAGTCAACCGAACGCTTTTTTATGGATGCTCTTACTTTCATATCACTATTGAGTTATACTATTATTTATTTATATCTGTATGTAATTCTTCCTCTCGTTAAATCATAGGGCGACATTTCTACCGCTACTTTATCACCGGGTAATATACGGATATAATTCATACGCATTTTACCGGAAATATTTGCCAGAATGACGTGGTCATTTTCGAGTCGCACATGAAAATTGGCATTTGATAATGCTTCTTCTACTATTCCGTCTTGTTTAATAAGACCTTCTTTCGCCATTTAGAAGTTTATTTGACTAAAAATAAAAATATTTTTCAATTCGGGCGCAAATATCTAAATAATTCGCGGGATTTCCAAAATATTTGTATTATTCTTTTCAATTTCTTCTATCTCGTCGTGACTTGTCAAAATATTTGGCACGTTTGATGTTATAGCTACCGTGTGTTCGTAATGTGCTGATGGTTTCATGTCGCGCGAAATAATTGTCCAAGTATCCTCCAAAGAATTAACTTCTTTTGTACCCATATTAATCATAGGCTCGATGGCGATGACTAAACCTTTGCGCAATAAAACACCTGAACCTTTTTTACCGTGATTAGGTACGTTAGGATCTTCGTGCATATCTCTTCCTAAACCATGACCAACTAAATCTCTGACCACACCGTATTTATGCAAACGTTCGCAATAATCAAAAATAGCAAAACCAATATCACCAAGTCTTTTTCCTAATACTGCTTGTTCAATACCTTTGTAAAGCGATGTTTTTGTTACCGTTAAAAGTTTGATGACATCTTCTTTCACATTCGGCATCGCGAAAGTATAGGCTGCATCACCACAAAACCCATCAAGTATTGTTCCACAATCAATTGAAACAACATCAGTATCATTTATTTCAATGTCGGACGGAATACCATGCACAACTTGTTCATTTAAAGAAACTGTCAATGTATTGGGATAACCACGATAGCCTTTAAAAGCCGGCAATGCGCCATTATCTCTTATAAATTCTTCAGCTTTTTCGTCTAAATATCTTCCTGTTACACCCGGTTTAATCAAAGAACCTACATAAGCAATTGCTCTACAATTCAGCAAACAACTTTTTCTTATCAACTCAATCTCATCAGTCGTTTTGTAGTAAATTTCTTTTTTATCGTTTGATTGAAACATGATTCGATTTTGGATTTTAGATTTATTAATTTTAAGTTTTAAATTTTAGATTATTATTAAACCCAAAATCCAAAATCCAAAATCGTTTAAATTCCTCCTTCTCCAACGGTTACTAATCCGCCGCGACCTTCAATTTTTCCGCCTTTAATCAAGCCGTCGTATTTACTTGAGAGTAAATAAGATTGAACTTGCGTTAAAGTATCTAAAATAACACCTACCATGATAATAATGGAAGTACCACCGAAAAAACGTGCGAAGCCGGGATTCACTCCAAAATATGCAGCTAAACCCGGTAAAATTGAAATCAAACCTAAAACAATAGCACCCGGTAAAGTAACACGTGTTGTAACAGAGTCAATATAATCGGCAGTGTTTTGTCCCGGTTTTACACCAGGAATAAAAGCATTCTGTCTTTTTAAATATTCTGCGTATTGTTGCGGATTTACGATGAGTGCAGTGTAAACATAAGTAAACACGACAACTAAAAGGAAATACAATAAATTGTGCGGTAAGGAAGTGTAATCATTTAACTTTGCCAAAAAGCCGGAAGGCGCACCTTGACCTGACATAAATTGAGCAATCGTTGAAGGTATAAACATGAGTGCTTGCGCGAAAATAATCGGCATAACACCCGCTGCATTCAATTTTATCGGTAAATAATCGCGATTGGTTTGTGTCGGCAAACTCCCGCCTGTTCGACCAACCATGCGTTTTGCAAATTGTAAAGGAATACGGCGTACTGCTTGAATAACAACGATGATAAAAGCTATAATAGCGAACCAAATTGCCATTTCAAGAACAAAAGCGAAACCACCTTGCAAACCAAATTCGGCAGCTACTGTTCTCGGCAAATCATCAATGATACCGGACATAATGATGAAAGAAGTCCCATTACCCAATCCGCGTTCTGTTATTCGTTCACCCAACCACATAGCGAAAATAGTTCCTGCTGTCAAAACAATCATACCTGTTGTCCAAAACACCACCGGATTTAAACCCGGCGCAATAGCACCTTGCGTTGTTAAATATGTCAGATAAGCACTTCCTTGAACCATAGTCACAGCAATCGTGAGAATGCGTGTTAATTGATTTAGTTTTTTTCTGCCGGATTCTCCTTCGTGTTGTTGCAAACGTTGGAAATAAGGCACCGCAAAAGTCAACAACTGAATGATGATAGATGCAGTAATATAGGGCATTACCCCCAAAGCAAAAATGGCTCCTTTTGCGAAAGCACCACCGGTGAAAGTATTTATTAAGCCTAAAAGATCGGTACGATTCGCACCGCTTTTAGCTAATGCCGCCAAAACTTTAGCATTTACACCCGGCAAAAGTACAAAAGTACCAATTCGGAAAACAAAAAGTAACAGCAACGTGTAAATGACACGTTTTTTGAGTTCCGCAATACTCCAAATATTTCTTAAAATTTCTATTAACCTGTTCATCTAAAAATCGGATTAATTTGATAAAGACAATAGCAACGTTTTACGCATAAATACAAGGAAAGTTTATGCCGGATTTTGTATCTCCGCTACTTTCTCGGTTTTATATCTAATTGTCATCACACCACCAAGAGCTTCAACTGCTTGTTTGGCTTTATCGGAACAAGCATTAGCAGTCACATTGATTGTATGTTTCAATTCACCGTGTCCCAAAACTTTTACTAAATCATCTCTCTTGATATAACCGTTAGCATATAAGAAATCAGTAGTAATATCTGAAACGCCATGTTTAAGTGCAATTTCTTGAATTTTACTGATATTTAACGCTACGTAGTCAATACGATTGATGTTTTTGAAACCGCGTTTAGGTAAACGACGTTGTAATGGTGTTTGTCCACCTTCGTGACCTCTTTTATTTTTATGACCGGTACGCGCTTTATCACCTTTGTGACCGCGAGTTGAAGTACCACCGTGACCTGAACCCGTACCGCGACCGATACGTTTTACACTAAAAGTTGAACCCGACGCCGGTTTTAAATTATTGAGTTGCATTGTCTTTATATTTTTCTTACTTAATATTTTTCTTTAGCCAAAATTTTATTTCAAGCAATGATTGAAGAATTGCTCAAAAAAGAATAAAACAAAAAGCAGCGAAACTTCTTTCAGCTACTTTTTTTTAAATTTAAGAAATTTCCGCGTGAATAAAAAACAATTAGA
>JAYTIA010000757.1:0-2678 GCA_043732145.1 Saprospiraceae bacterium | reverse complement strand
CGTCGGCACGACGCAACCACGCTAAGTTCACGCCTTCATCTTCCGAACCCATAATAATAGCTGTCGGTAATGAAAAATCAATTTCGCTCAAATTTTTTCTCCCTTTCAAACTACTCGCCACCACTTGAATACCCGATTGAGCGAGATAATCCAACACGACACTCATATTTTTTTCACGACAAACATCTAAAGTAGTCAAAGCACCCGCAGAGGTTTTCATCGCATCGGCATTGATGAGTGCGGTATTTTGTTGCGGCACAACAAGTGCGTGCACACCTAACACTTCGGCAGATCGTGCAATGGCTCCGAGATTGCGCACGTCGGTGATACCGTCCAATAAAACGAGTAGTGGTATTTCGCCTTTTTCAAAAACAAACGGCACAACATCACTCAATTGTTTATATTCAATCAGGGACAATACACCGAGAATACCTTGATGATTGCCGCCGTTTGCCATTTTATTTATTTTGTCTTTATGCACAACAGTCATTGGCACATTAAACTCTTTGGCTAACTTTCTGATTTCAATTTCCGCTTCGCCGCGCAAATCTTGCTGCACCATTATTTTTTCAAATAATTTGCCCGCGCGCACCGCATCTGCCACCGGATGTCTGCCATAAATTAGTGTACTGCTGTCTGCTCTATTAAATTCCATTTACAAAATTACGCTCGCCGGTGTGAATAGTGGCGTGCTTTGAAAAAATAAAAAATCTAAACTCATTCACTCACCCCTCACGCCTGTATCTACACGCATAGCTCGCGACGCTGCCGGCAACGATGCCAAAAACCCGATGACAAGTACAACAAGCGCGACAAAAATAAAATCGCCGATTTGCAAATTCATCGGATAACGGTCGGTGGCGAAACCCGGTGGTAATGGCACTAATCCGCCGACTATGTTTGTGTGAATATAATACAAGACAACAGCAACCGTAAAACCAATCAATAAACCCAAACCGCTGATGAGTAAACCTTCGTTCAGAAAAATATTGCGTACAAAGGTGGCGCGAGCACCCATGCTCCGCATGACAGATAAATCTTTTTGTTTTTCTAAAACAATCATCCACAACGCTCCGACTAAATTGAAAGCGATCAATAAAATCGTTAAACTCAAAATGGCGAAACTCATCCATTTTTCGATGTTCACGAGTTTTAAAAACGCTTCGTCTTGTTGATAACGATCTTTTATGGTAAAACCGGTGCCAAGTATTTTTTTTATTTTATCACACGCTTTTATTGACGAAGCACCGGTATTCAGTTTGAGTTCGAGTGCGGAAACGCGGCTTGTTGCATCAGGTTCATCTTTAAAATCTAACAGGTCTCGCATAAAACTGATATTCGTAAGAATAAATTGATTGTCATATTCCTGCTGAATTTCAAATGCACCACGCGGATATAAAAATTGTTTTTTGAAAGGTTGTTCGAAGGCGCCGATTTCGTTGCGTTTGGGCATATAAACCGTTATGGGCGTGATAATATCTTTTATAAAAATGCCTAATTGATTGCCGATACCTCTGCCGACAACCGCGTGATCGGATTGCGCATCGCCGAGAGAAAATTCACCTTCTTTTACGCTGTTTACGATACCGCCAAGATTTTTAAAATTTTCGTCAACCCCTTTCAGTGTGCCGAAAAGCGGATTTTTATTGTACTCAAAAAAAGCAGTTTCTTCTAAAGTTTCAGATACAATGGCAACTTCGGGCAAAGCGCGAAGTGCGTTTAATTTTGTCGAATCCGTTAAAAAAGTTTTGCCTTTTATAGCAGTGATTTTTATATCCGGATTAAAGTTTGACATCATACCCGTCACCAATTGCGCAAAACCGTTGAATACCGATAGTACAATAATTAGAACGGCCGTGCCGATAGCTAAACCGAAAACGGAAATACCCGTAATCAAATTAATGGCATTCGTTGATTTTTTTGCGAATAAATAGCGACGTGCGATGCGCAATACAAGAGACATGACAAATTTGGATTTTGGGTTTGGATTTTGGATGAATTAACCAAAATATAAAATCGCAAATTGCAAATCTAAAATCTAAAATCCAAAATCCGAAATCTTTACAGGGTTTTAATTGAAACAAAATCCGTATCGAAATTCCAATCTTGTTTCATGAGTGGCGTTTGTTTATAATAATTTGAAAGCAGTGCGGCGTGTTCGATGTATTTAAACATAATTTTGTCGGCGGGTATATAGCCGTAAACACCGGCGATACGGACGTAAAACCAATTCACTACTCGCTTTTGTCCTTTGTCGTTGATGATGGTTTCACTGTGTTTTATAATTTGCAACCTGTCACTCATACTTATCGGGCGAATAACAGCCGCATTGAAAGCCGGAGTAGTGCGTAAATTCAAATTTTGAGTCACGCAAGCTGTTGCAAACGTGCGACTTTCTTTGTATAAAGGTTTGAAACAGCGTGTATTTTTATCCCAACCGAGACTATACGTTACGTATTCCATGCAGCGTTCACCGGTTCGTGAGCGATTATCGGTTTTAGTATCTAAAGAAAATTTTTCGCACGGCAGATAATCCATGTAAGCGACGCGAATCGTATTATTTTCTATTTCAACAAATTTCGCCAACGCCGGCGACGGCACATCTGTTTCCCAATCAAGCGTTAAGCGTTCTTCAAAAATTTTGGAAAGGACACCGGCTTTGAAACCGTAAATTTCTA
>JAYTIA010000756.1:0-2679 GCA_043732145.1 Saprospiraceae bacterium | reverse complement strand
TAAGTATGTGTTTTAAAAGTTTGAATTTCTTCACGCGAGTTAACATCCGTTGAACTGCGATTTACGCTATTAAAATGATCTGATACAAAAACAGTTCTTAAAAGAAAACTATCTATGACCGTCAGGTATTCGTAAGTGAAAATATGTTTGTCGGCATTTTTTGTACCGTATTCAAAAAAATGAAAATTTACAGAATTACTGTTTACAAAAACGGAATCTTGTAAATCGAATTTGCCGGCGAGTTTCAATACAGACGAATAATTTTTCGAGAAAGGTTCTAAATCAAATTTTTTTGGAATTTTATAAGTTTGAAAAAGTGTGTTATCATTTTTCGCTTCGCTAAATTTATTTTCTAAAAGAAGAATATCGCCGGAAAACTTAAGTGATTTATCTTTGAGTTTATAAATCATACCGTTTTGCATACTCAGTTCTACTTGTTTTTGAGTCGGGTTTTTAAAAGTTTTTTCTAAGCCATGATACGACATCGAAAAATCCAAACTGTCATTGTGATAGACGTTGCCTAACTCGCCTTGCATTTTAAAAACTTCGCCGGTAAAAACCGCACGTTTGGCACAAGCAAAAAATGAAACAATAATCAGGATCGTTGAAATTTGTTTTAAATACATAAAGTTGGTGGTTTTTTATTTTTTATAAAAAAATAAAATGATGTTACTGTAAAGATGCTTTTTATTTACGAATTGGTGTGTACGCAGTTCGATATTTTTTTTGTAGGGACATGTCGCGACCTGTCCCTACAAAAATAAAAAAATCGCACCACATACAATACTCCATTTTTGAACAAAATAATATTGTATTGGCAATTTCAATCTTACCTTTGTGTTTGGTTTATTGACCATTTTCTATTGTTTTAAATACATGAAAAACGCAAATCTATTTTTATTTTTAGTAGTTGCCTTACTCGGCAGCGGCACTTGGTATTTACTTCAAGGCAACAAATCTTCGAACTTGGAAGGCTATGATTTTAATTTTGCTGTTGAAGATACTGCCGCTATCGGAAAAATTTTTCTCGCCGACCATGAAGGAAAAACAATTACGCTTAATAGATTGAGTAAAACAGAATGGCGCGTCAATAAAAAATACAAAGCCCGTCCGGATGCAGTAAATAATCTTTTAGCGACAATCGGTAAAGTCACGATGCTATATCGTTTTCCGCGCAATGCTGTGAAACCGGTGATTCAAAATTTGGCGTCGAGTGGTATTAAAATAGAAATTTATGATAAAGCCGGAAAAAAAATAAAAAGTTATTACGTTGGCGGCAACAACAATGATGAAACCGCGACGTATTTCATCATGGAAAATGCCAATGAACCTTATCCGTGTCACATTCCTTCGTTTAACGGAACATTGCGCGTGCGTTATTTTACGGAAGAATTAGATTGGCGTGACCGATATGTTTTCACGCTTCAACCCGAAGAAATTGCGGAAGTTTCGTTAGATTATCCGTTGCAAAAAAGCCGGTCGTTTAAACTTTCTAAAACAGCAACCGATTTTTCCGTTGAACCTTTATACGCCTTAACACCAAAAATAAATAAAAAACCGATACGCGGTTTGGTTGAAAATTTTCTAACAGGGTTTAAAAAATTAGGTTGTGAAGGTTTTGAAAATGGTTATGCGCAAACAGATTCAGTGAAAGCGACGCTGCCCTTTACTATTATTTCTGTCACTACAATTGCCGGTACAAAAACAATTTTAAAATTACACCCACTTATTGCACAAAATAACGACGGAAATATTATTTTTGATGATAAAAAACGACCGGTCATTGAACGTTACTTCGCCGAATCAAGTACCGGCGATTTTTTAATGGTGCAACAAGTCGTATTTGGTAAAATTTTTTGGGCTTATGAGAGTTTCTTTTGAGGTTATTTATCGGTTATCGGTTATTTATTTGCTATAAAAATACCGGACAACTAATACCGGATAACAAATAACCGATAACGAATAACGATAACGAATTAATAAAAATGCAAAAACGGTACAGAATAATCCATACAGCTCGGTTGATTATGGAACAGAACGGCGAAATCCTTTTTCTGGCGCAAACCCAAGAAAACGGTAATGGATTTACGCTGCCCGGTGGAAAAATTGAAGGTGCGGAATTTGCTAAAGAAGGTTTGATAAGAGAAACGAAAGAAGAAATAGGCATCGATTTAAAGAATAAACAGCTCGCTTTGCGTCATGTGACGTACAAAAAATTAGGAAGTTCTATTGAAATTATTTTCTTTTTTTATACGGATATTTTGATGGGGATTCCTGTAATTCTTGAACCGGAAAAATTTAAAGAAATAAAATGGTTCTTGCCGAAAGATTACCCTAAAAAAATGCCACCTGTTTTAAAAAAAACTTTATTGCGATTTCACGACGGTAATTTTTTTACTGAATTTCCTAAAAGTAAAAAGAAAATTATTAATGCGGATAAGTTGCCTGTAGAAGAATTGGGCCCGACTTTGACAGAAAAGAAAAAGAAAAAACCGGTTGCGAAAAAGAAAATCGCGAATACAGCTAAGTTGCCGGCAAATGAATTGGATCCCACTTTTACAGCAAAGAAAAAGAAAAAATCGATTGCGAAAAAGAAAATAACGGATGCAGATAAATTGCCTATTAATGAATCGAAAACTGTTTCGACGGGGAAGAAAAAGAAAAAGCCGGTTAAAAAAA
>JAYTIA010000755.1:0-2683 GCA_043732145.1 Saprospiraceae bacterium | reverse complement strand
CGCGGCTTTGCTTGTACCGAAACCTAAATCGGAAAAACCATAAGGTGCAACATTTGTTCCCCAAATTTTTCCTTCGCGTCCTTTCACACCCGGCCGGTGATAATCAATGACAACGTTTGTTAAACCGATTTGCTCACTCACGCTTGCTTTTTTGTTGCCGCCGTTAGGCGGAATCGTTAATTGTCCTTGGGCAAAAGTGTAGGAGCAGCAGAATAAAAATAAAACGGAAATGCTGATAATTTTTTTCATGACAAATTTTTTATTTTAATTAAAAATTTGCGTGAAATTTGTTTCTAAAAATTATTTTCACGCGAACAAAATTAATTTTTTTGAACGACAATATAATTTTTTTGAACCAGAATAATTAATTTTTTATTTTTGAATAATTTTTTCTTCAAAGAAGTGTAGGTTGAAATTTTTGCGCGATAAATGCCGCACCAATAGTAACTAAACATCCCAAAGGATTGAGCCAGAGAAAAGGAAAACCGGGATCGTGCCAACCGTAAATTGTATAAACCGAAATGACGACCGACTCACCGATTATAGCACCGATAAAAACGGCGCGTGCATGAATAAGTTTGAAAAAAAATCCGACGAGAAAAATACCGAGAATGGTGCCGTAGAATAATGAGCCGACAATATTTACAGCTTCAATGAGATTGGAAAAGAAAGTGGCGAAGGTGGCAAAAACCAAAATAAGTCCGCCCCAAAGTACGGTGAACCATTTCGCTAAATAAGTATAGTGTTCATCCGTATCATCCGGACGAATTTGTCGGCGATAAATATCAATCATCGTTGTTGTTGCCAAAGCATTTAATTCGGAAGCAGAAGACGACATCGCCGCGGAAAAAATAACCGCCAATAAAAATCCGACAAGACCACGCGGCAAATTACCCATAACGAAAGTCAAAAAAGCATAATCGCGATCACGAATATCGGCATCCGGTGCGGCAGTTTTTATCATTTGTTTTACCGAATCACGCAATACTTTTTCTTCTAGTCGCAAATCAAAAATATGTTGCCGTGCCGATTCAATTGTCGTTTGATTATTCGTTTTCAACGCAGTCAATAATACATCCGCACCGGCTTTTTTTTCTTCAAAATTCAAATCATATCGTTGTTGCACTTGCGCAAATTGATCATGCAAAACCGAATTTTGTAAAGTGGCAACGTTTTTTTCATTGAAATGAATCGGTGCTTTATGATACTGATAAAAAATAAACATCATCACGCCGACTAACAAAATCAAAAATTGCATCGGCAATTTTATCATGCCATTAAACAGCAAACCTAATTTACTTTCTGTCAAAGATTTTCCGCGTAAATAGCGTTGTACTTGCGATTGATCGGTGCCGAAATAACTCAGAAACAGAAACACGCCACCAATCATACCCGACCAAAAAGTATATTTATCGCGCCAATCGAATTTAAAATTGATGACATTGAGTTTGCCGAGCTTACCGGAAAGAGCCAGAGCATCGGTGAAATGCACATTGTCCGGTAGTTTTGAAACCATGATTACCAACGCCGTTATCATACCGATGAGAATTATCACCATTTGTTGTTGTTGCGTCACGCTCACTGCTTTTCCGCCCCCGAAAACCGTGTAAATCAAAACCAAAACACCGAGCAGTATATTTGTTGACCACCAACTCCAACCTAAAATTGTTGAAAGCACAATCGCCGGAGCAGCAATCGTTAATCCTGCCGCCATACCGCGTTGAATTAAAAATAATACGGCGGCAAAAGTGCGCATCCGTAAATCGAAACGTTCTTCAAGGTATTCGTAAGCAGTGGAAACATTTAAGCGGTAATAAATTGGCAGAAAAAAAACGCTCAATATCACCATCGCAATCGGTAAACCGATATAAAATTGGGCAAAACGCATACCGTCATCGAAACCTTGTCCGGTGGTGGAAAGAAAAGTAACGGCACTCGCCTGCGTTGCCATGATGCTCAAACCAATCGTCCACCATTTGAGTTCTTTAGAGCCTAATAAATAAGTTTGTAAATCTTTTTTGCCCCGCGTTTTCAAAATACCGTAAGCGACAATTGCAAAAATGGTGAGCGCGAGAACTATCCAATCAATTTGGTGCATAAATTTTTAATTGACAGTTGACAAATTGACAATTGACAAATGGACAATGGATAATTGAATTTAACGGCGTTGAATATCAATTTTATAACGAACTCTTGAAAAATTTTTAGCTTTTCAAGAGTTTTTGAGTAAAACGACTAACCGATAATTATCAATTGTTAACTGTCAATGTCAGCTGTTAAGTGTAAACTAAACAAGTACTTGGCTGCGTTTTTTCTCCCAAGCCCAAGCAGTGCGCATAATATCGTTAATATTATATTTCGGAATCCAACCCAAAGCATTTTTTGCTTTATCGTTGTTGGCATAAACGGCAACCACATCACCCGGTCGGCGTTGACCAATGCGATAACGGAAGTGTAAATTATTTTCGGTTTCAAATGCTTTTATAGCTTCTAAAACGCTTACGCCTTCACCTGTTCCGAGATTAAATACTTCATAATTGATCGCGTTTTCACGGCGCATTGCGTATTCTAAAGCCAAAGTGTGCGCGTGTGCAATATCGGAAACGTGAATATAATCTCTGACGCACGAACCGTCGCGTGTCGGATAATCGGCGCCGAAAACCACAACTTCTTTACGTTTACC
>JAYTIA010000754.1:0-2685 GCA_043732145.1 Saprospiraceae bacterium | reverse complement strand
AACCTTTTACACCTTTGTAATATTTTAAAATTTGCGGTAAATCTTTTTCGTAATCGCCGGTCGGATAAAAAGGCGGACTAAATCCTAAAATTTTTTTTTTCCAATCAAATTTACAACATACAATCGGCACACCGGATTTTATGGCGATTTGATAAAAACCACGTTTAATTTTATCTACTTTTTGGCGTGTTCCTTCGGGAGCAATGGTGAGTATAAAATTTTCATTTTTTTTAAATATCGCAACTACTAAATCAACAAAATTAATTGTTTTACTTCTATTGACCGGAACACCGCCTAAACTGCGCATTACATAGCCGAGCGGGAATTTGAATAACGAGTGTTTAGCAACAAATTGTGTGTTCAAGTGCATGATAGGTCGAATCAGGATTCCAATCGGAAAATCCCAATAACTTGTATGCGGGAGTACAATAACAACTGAACTTTTAACTGCTTTCGGATATTCAGTTTCAATTTTCCAACCTAAAATAGTTAGTAAAATAAATTTCGCTAAAGCTTGGCGCATGGATTTAGTCGATTAGTCTGATTATTCGGTTAGTCGGTGAATTAAAGACTAACCGAATAACCGAATAAATTTATTTTTTCACCAAAGTTTCAAACACATCTCTATTGACTTGGAGTTTATAACTTTTCGTCAAATCTTGCAGCCATTGTTTTTCAAGATAATCTTGATAATCGGCAACAACGAAGCCGCGTGCTTCTTTCAATGTTTTTTGTGAAGGCGGACGTACTTTTTCCACTTTTACAAAATTACGTCCCGCTTTATTGTCAATTAAAGTACCTTGCTTCCACATACCTTCGCCCAAAATTTTTCCTTTTCCGCGTTCAACCGATTCTTCTCTAAACGATACCAAATCTTTTTTAGCGTTGAATTTTTTTATGACTTCTTGCGGTGTGTGTTTGCCGGCATATTTTCTAATTTCATCGTATTCGTGATCCTTTGCGGAATCGGCAACGGTGTAATAAATCATGGAACTGCGATCGTTCCACATAAATTTACTTTTGTTGTCGTTGTAAAATTTTTCTAAGCCCACGCTGTCCAATGAAGCCTTATCCCAAATATTTGTTTTCATGGCTTCAAACAACAAAATACCTTCTTCGTATTCGCGCATGAGATTTCTGAAATCCGGATATTTTTTATCTAATTGCAATTCTTCATAAGCTAAAGCGCGTTCATTCACAAAATCGTTGTAGAGTTTTTGTGTGACTGCCGGAATATCATTGTGCGTTTGAATCGCATAATTGATACGGTTATTAGCTTGACGCGTCAAATATTCAGTAAATTGATTAGCAGTAATATCTTTTTCGGTACTGAACCGGAACATGGGTGCGTCACCGGCTTCCGGTTTTTTCCATGAATAAGTAATAAAAGAAGAATCTAAAGTAGTTGCATATTTTTTTAGGGCATCGGCTGTTTCAAAAAGAGGTGCTTCGCGTTTAATGCGCTCAACTAAAGCCAATTTCGCGACAGAATATCTGCCGTCGCGTTGAATACGTGCTTTTAAACGTGTTTTCATAGCATCGAAACCCTCAATAGGTGTACGTTTAATACGCTTAATAATATGCCAACCGATACTTGATTGAAAAGGAGCCGTATAATCACCGTCTTTTTCTATACTGAAAGCCGCATCTTCAAAAGGCGGTTCGTACCGACCAATACCGAACGGCGTTAAATAACCTCCGTGTGTGCTTGTACCGGCATCATCGGAATATTTTGCGGCTAAGGCTTCAAAATTAGCACCGCCTTTAAGTGCGGTATAAATACTATCGATAATGCGTTTGGCATCAGGTTGCTCAACCTCTTGAATTTTAAATCTTTTAAGAATATGTGCGGCTTCAATTTCTCCGCGTGCCGGACGTTGTGCATCCACACGGGCAATATGATAACCCATGGAAGTGCGAACGATACCGGTGGTTTTTCCGACGGGCGTATTATAAATCGCTGTTTCTAAATCATAAAAACCTTCGGGCAACATGGCAGTAACATAACCGATATTGCCGCCTTTCGTTTTGCTGTAAGTGTCGTCCGATTCTGCGATAACGAGTGATTCAAAAGATTCGCCTTTTTGTAAGCGTGTTTGAACCGAAAGTGCACGATTGTACGGACCTGCTGTGTCTTTATCAACGCGAAATAAAATATGACTTATTTTCAGATCTTTTACCATGCGCGCATGTGCTTCACGTGCTAATTTTTCACCCACTTCTCTATCTGTCAAATAACTGTCGGCTAATTGTCGGCGATAACCGTTTAATTCTTCTTTCAATGCCGGCAGCGTATCCAATTTCATTTCACGCGCTCGCGCCACTTTCATCTTGAATTTGGTGTATAAATCCAAATATTCTTCAAGGGAACCGCGACTGTAATCTGCTTTCGCGCCATTAGTTTTGCCGTAAATATAACTAAACTCGTCGGTGTATGTCGGTTGTCCGTTGACTGTAAATAAAATTTTACCGTTTTGAGCGAACGTCGAAGTATATAAACTACACAATATAAACGTGTAAAAAAATTTCTCCTTAAAATTTGCGGGAATAAATAACATGATTAATGGTTAATGGTTAATGATTAATGGTTAGTTATAAAGTTCACTAACAACTAACCATTCTTACTTGATTTTTGATTTCGGAACTTGAAACGACGAACCGATAGAAAAATTTTAAAAGTTAAAA
>JAYTIA010000753.1:0-2685 GCA_043732145.1 Saprospiraceae bacterium | reverse complement strand
GCCACCACCGGTATAGCTACCTTCGGAATTTCTACCTTCGGCACTTCTACGACCGGTACGGCAACCTTCGGAATTTCTACTTTAGGTACTTCTACGACAGGCGCAGCCGACGTCATCGCAGGTGCTACATAGGCACCCAATAAACCGAAACTTTTATACACCATATTCATATCCATATACGGACACGAACGCGCAATTTCTTGATGATTACCCGCTTTCAAAATTACAAAATGACGGTGTGCGATTTCTTCTACCGAATATCTTTCTTTCATGTCTTTGTTGCGCAATAAAGAATCTATGCCGTTATCGCGTGAAGCAGCAGCCGTATAACCTTCAGAACGCATTTTTACAGTGCCGTCGGCATTAAGCCACGTAAAATAGTACTCTCCGTTTTTACCTTGCCATTTCGTGATACCATTGGCATCCGGCGCGCCGTGATTTTCGTACTCGCGGCAAGTTGCGTAATTATCCTCGTGGCGATGGTGTTCGTGTGTAACAACGGTTGTTGTGGCACTTGTTACAACTCCTGTTGTAGATTCTGTACTTCCGATAAATGGAGTTCCCGTAACAACGGTTGTTTGCTCTAATGCTTTTAACCGTGCTTCTTCGATTTTTGCATCAATTTTTGCTCGTTGCACAGCAGCACGTCCGGAAGGGAAAATAGACATGGCTTCGGCGTGGGTGTGTTTGGCACAAGAACGCGCTATTTCCTGATGATTGCCGGCTTTTAAAACGGTAAAAAAATGCCCCATTTTTTCTTCTACAGCATAACGATCTTCTTGGTCGCGGTTTTTTTCTACCGAAGCCATACCGTTATTACGTGCTGCCGTTGTCGGATAACCTTCCGAGCGCATAAGGACTTGATTGTCATCCTCGCCGTACCAAACAAAATAGTGTTTACCATTGGCATGAGTGAAAGCAACTAAATCCGTAAATTGCGAACCTGCGTTAGCGTGAATGTGTCCTTCGTAGGCACTGCACGAGAGGTAATCATCCTCAAGGCGATTATCTGATGGTGTATTTGTAGTCATTGTTAAATTACTATTAGTGATGTTAATATTTTTTCTTTTTTGTTCACCCGTCACGTAAGGCAATAAAGCCATTGCTTCGGCTTCTGTTGTGCAATCACAACTGCGCGCAATTTCGCGGTAATTTGCTGCCCTTAAACTCAAAAAATATTTACCGCCGGTTTCTTTAACGGCATAAAATTCTTTTATCGGTCGGTTTTTTATGACTGATTGAACACCATTATCTCTTGCAGTGATTTGCGGATACCCTTCGCTTTTCAATAAAACTTTACCTGAATCATCTAAAACCGCAAAGAAATACAATTGTGTTCCTTGATTCTGAAATACGGTAATGCCGGTTTCAGTTGTGTGCATAGTTTGATTTTCATACGCACTACATAGTAGGTAGTCTTCTTGTTGCATAGTCTCTTGTTATGTTTAATCTTGTAGACGTTTTGTTAAAGGTGTTGGTTATGTAATTCAAACATAAAAATACACAATTTGTCGAAAAGTCCATCTATTTTGTTACGTTTTTTTAAAAAAATATTCTTTTTTTTTCCTCATTACATTTTTACGGAAAAAACTATGATTTTTAAAATTTCTATCGGTACAAGAATTAATTATTTGATTGTTATTTAACTACAAAAATAGTTTGATTACAATTGCTCAAAGGTATTTAGTTTCTTTGCCTTATTTTTGGGACGTATTAAATTTTCGAAGTAACAGAATTATTATTTTCGGAAAAAAAATGCGCCTTCTGAAAATTTTCAGAAGGCGCATTTAATTGAAATTATTTTTTTATGTACTAAATTATTTTATTCGCGGCTTTAATATATTGTTCTAAAGCTGCGGTCATAGAAGGCACTTCAAGCGTTGGTTGAATATTAATTGTCAGTCCGCGCTCGCGCACGGCTTGAGCAGTTATATTTCCGGACACTGCTATACGCGTTTCATTTTGTTTAAAATCCGCGAAGTTTTCATATAAAGATACTATTGCTTGCGGTGTGAAAAAAACGAGAATATCGTAAGTCACATCACTTAAATCGCCTAAATCATTACTAAGGGTTTGATACATTATGACTTCTTGATACCGCGCTTTTATTTCATCAAGATAGCGGGTAACATCTTTCGCACCATAATTTGAACAAGGCAATAAAAAAACTTCTTTTTCTTTGTGCCTGTTTAAGTATGTTTTTAAATCTTCAATGACTTTAGTACCCGAAAAAACTTTTCTTTTTCGATAAACGATGAATTTTTGAAGATAATTAGCAATAGCTTCCGTTAAACAGAAGTATTTGGTATCTTCAGACATCGTAATGCGCAATTCTTTACTGCAACGGAAAAAATGGTCCACTGCATTCTTTGAACTGAAAATTACTGATGAATATTCCATCGGATTTACTCTTTGTCGGCGCACTTCTTTGATATCCAAAGGTTCGACGCGTGTAAATTCTCGAAAATCAACTTTGATACCATATTTGGATTCAAGATCGAAATACGCCGATTTAATAAGCGGTTTAGGCTGTGTAACAAGTATGCTACTTACTCTGTTTACTTTTTTTTCCGTCTGGGCGGTCATTATCATAAAATAATTATCCCGGTTTATTTTAAGGTTGTTGTTATTGAAAATAGTGATCCGAATATATAATTGCTACAAACTTTATCCAATTTTTTTCAA
>JAYTIA010000752.1:0-2686 GCA_043732145.1 Saprospiraceae bacterium | reverse complement strand
TCATTAATGATACAGTCTATGCGCACCGCTTGGAAGCGAATGAAAAGTTAGTCCCGTTGATGCGCCATTTCCTTTCAACACCACAATCGTTTGATTATGCTTTTAAAAAATTGGAAGCTATTTCTGTTTTGCAACCCGCCGATAAATCTTTTCGATTAATTTCTTGGGCATTTTATACGAGTGACGTTGAGAGTAAACACTTCAGTTTTATTCAGCTCAATAAACCCAAACCTACTTTTATTGAATTGAAAGAACAAATGCTGAATGTCAACAGCATTCCGCTCGACGAAACTTTGACGGCTGAAAATTGGTTGGGGGCTTTATACTATAATATCAAACCATTTAAAACAAAAGGCGGGACTAAATATTTATTATTCGGTTTGAATTTAGGCAACGGCGCAGAAAAAACAAAAATGTGCGAAGTGCTTACCGTTAAAGGAAATCACATCAGTTTGGGCGCACCTGTTTTTGAAAATACGGAAAAACATAACACCAAAAAGAAATATCGTATTGCCATAACTTTTTCAGGCGAAGCGGGTATGCGTTTGAATTATGATGAAGAGATGAAAGAAATTGTTTTCGATCACGTTCAAGAAGTACCTACGAATGAAGGTATGACATACGTGCCGGACGGCACGTATGAGGCGTATCAATTAAAAAAAGGGGTGTGGCAATACATCGAAAAACTCGCCAATACAGAAATGAGCGAAGCACCGCGTCCAAAGCCTGTTTTAGGTCAGCGCATCAAAGTACGCGATGCGAACCGCGATGAAGCAAAAAGTTTTCAGTGGCCCGAAAAAATTAAGAATTGATTAAATTGGTTGATGATTGAAGATTGAAGATTAAAAAAACGCGCAAAGAAATTTATTTTTCTTTGCGCGTTTTTATTTTCAAAAAAGATTTTCAAGAAACTTTTCAAAAAGATTTTCAAAAAGATTTTATTTTTTTAACCATCAACTTTTAACCATAAATTTTCAACCATAAATGTTTCTATTCAAAAAATCATTTTTAAATTTGCCTTGCGGGTCGTATTCTTTAACTAAATTCATAAAATCGGCGTAACGTTCATAACGTGCGTGAAGAATTGCAGGATTTATCGTAAATAATTTCCCCCAATGCGGACGATAATTAAACGGTGTGAGTTCGGCTTCAATCATCGGCAAAAGTTGCATTACTTCCGGAATATTTTGTTTCCAAGTGAAATGTATTGCAACAGAATCTTGTTTATAAGCTGTACTCATCCAAGAATCGTCGGCGGCAATCGTTCTGATTTCCGTAATCATGATTTGCGGAAAAATTAAATCGCGTTTTTTTTCTAAAGCTAAAATAGCATCTACCGCATTGTGTCGCGAAACAAAAAATTCGGATTGCAATTCCTGTCCGCTGCTCGGCGTGAAACCCATTTTGAAATGCGGCAGTCGCTCGTACCAAGGTCCGGCAATACCAAGTTGGTCCGTACAATTTTCGGCAGAAGCAGATGTTATCGGATGCAGATTTCTTGTCGCCGCTTTTGCACCGTAAAAATCCGTGGCGACATTCGACATAGCAACGCGCGACTTTGCATCTCTGCTTTTCACCCAAACTTGACTCACCATTTGTTTTTGCCAATCGGTAAACAAACTCACACTGTATCCGCTCGACATAATTGCCTCAAAATTATCGGTGAGTTGTTTTAAAGGTAAATCTTGATACACATCCTGTCGCACCGAAAAAGTTTTTTGAATATTCAACGTTACTTTCGTTACAATACCTAATGCACCCAAGCCGACAACAGCCCCGTTAAATTTGTCGCCATCTTTTTCACGACTTAAATTCACAATATCACCATTTCCGGTCACCAGTTCTAATGCGGCAACTGCTGTGGCCAAGTTTCCGTTTTTTACACCCGAACCATGTGTCGCCGTTGCACACGCACCTGCGACAGATATGTGCGGCAACGAAGCTAAATTGTGTAAAGCATAACCGCGTTTATCCAATTCCGGTGCGAACTGTCCATATCGCACACCGGACTCAACCGTTACAGTCATCGCTTTTTCATCTAAAGTCAAAACTTTATTCAATTCTTTTGTCGAAATTTGATTGGCGGGACTATCGGCAATATCATTAAAACAATGACATGAGCCGAGTGCTTTTTGTTTGTCCAATTTTTTTACGAGGGCTTGCACCTCTTCCACCGTTTTCGGTTCGTACAAATTTTCTGCTTTGTATGTGTAATTGCCCGCCCAATTTTTGCGAACCGATTTTGGTTTTGCTTTTATTTCTTGTTTGCACGCGCTCATCGGCGACAGCAAACTACCGGCAACAAGTACCGAAGATGTTTTTAAAAAAGTTTTTCTTTTCATTGTTGTTGATTGGTTTTTGTAATTTTAAAGATCATTATAAAAGTTGAGAAAATTCAACAAAATTAATCTATTCTCTGAAATTTAACGCTAATAATTTAAAACACAACATAAATCGTTAAATTGAAAATTAATTAGTCAATTTATTTCGATAAACGACATGTAAATAATATTTTTGTCCTGTAAACCGTACTAAATAAAAATTTACATAAATAATATAAATGAACAGAAGAGAACTGATCAAAAACGTCGGGCTTATACTCGGTGGTACACTTTCCGCTCCGACACTCTTTGCGATGAATCGTCGAGAAAAAAACCTGCCTTCCCTCGGTTCGGATTTCAAATTA
>JAYTIA010000751.1:0-7110 GCA_043732145.1 Saprospiraceae bacterium | reverse complement strand
GCAATCTTTCGAACACTTCTTCCAATTGCGGTAAGAAATCAAGCGCGTATTGTTTCGCATTCGAAACCGTGTCCGTATCCTTGCTATCCAAGGATTTCATTAAAACGCGACTATACGTCAAGAAAGCACGTTCACATAAACTCGGAATAACTGAATTATTAGAAGTTTTAAAAGGTTTGTAATCTTCTTCTCTGAAGTATTCAAAATTCCAACCATGCAAAAAGTCTAACAGTCTGACACCTTGTACATCTTTGAAGTAAAGTGCAATACGCAACATTTGAGCGTGCAAATTGCTTGGTCCTAAAATTTCAAAACGTTTATAAATATCGAAACACTTATTAACTAAATCCACATCAGGATCATCTTGCGGTGTTAATTCGGCGAGTAAACGATAAAGACACCAACCTACATTAACGTAAGCGACTTTATAGTCTTTTATCGTTTTTAAAATTTCTTCGTAAATAGCTAATGCCTCTAAATTTTTTCCGGATTTGCTGAGCTTATTTGCTTCTTGCATACGGGCGAATTCGGGGTGGATACGCCGTTGATATTCTTTGAAAGCTTCATGTTGCGGATCCTCTTCCGGTAATTGCAAGGTATAGTAATGACCATACCATTCAATCGCACTGTCGGAGTTTTTGGCTTCATAAGCTTCCACCATTTTGCGATAATAAACACTCGCCGCAACCTGCTTGATTTCTAAATCTTCGGGCGATTTTTCAAGGGCTTTTTGCACTTTTTTAAGTGCATCGTCAGTTTTACCTGCTTCTAATAAGGTTTGCACTCCTTCTACTGAGTTCATAGTTATGCTTAAAAATTTAAAAGTTGGTATAAAAAAAGGCGTTTAACATTACAAAAATTTAGAAAAAGAACTTTATCTTTTCCGTTCAAAGTCAAACGCATTTTCAACGTAAGTTATATTATTTTTAATTTGACGGCAAATATAAATAATTCTATTAGAAATAGAAATTTTTTAGTCGTTTGCATTAAAAAAATTTAAAAAAAATAATATGAATAGGAAAATTAATTATCAATTAAAAATATAACTCGCTGAAATTTACCTTTTGTATCTTGTTATCGAAAAACATTTCAGAAAACGCAAACAAATAATACCATAATTATGTTTCAAAAAAAATCTCTACTTTTGTGCTTTACTAAAACGAAAGACTTACGAAACATTAAATCAAAATAAGACACTTTCTATGTCGATAAAACCTTTATTTTTAACAGTTTGTTTTCTGATAACAAATTTTATGACTGATGCACAAATTGGTTTACCCGTCTACGCCGGCACTGATTTAGGTTTAACATATTCGCCTTCATCCTCTTTTTTTAGAATCTACGCACCAAGTGCCAAAAATGTTTCATTGCGTTTCTATAAAAATGCTACACCAAATGTTAATAAGTCGGATGACATCATCGAAACCGCAAAAATGCAACGCGCAGAAAACGGTACTTGGACTTTTAAAGCCGCCGGAGACAGAAAAAATCAATTTTATACTTTTCAAATAACGCAACAAAACGGCATCATCAATGCCGAAGTGCCGGATTCTTACGCGAAAGCTGTGGGTGTAAACGGTTTGCGTGCTGCGGTAATTGACATGAACGATACAAAACCGGATGTCAATTTAAAATCCACTTTATTACCGCTTAAAAATAAAACGGACGCTGTATTATATGAACTGCACATCCGCGATGCTTCTATTGCCGTTAATTCGGGCATAAAAAACAAAGGAAAGTTTTTGGGTTTGACGGAAATAAATACAAAAAACGTTGCCGGATTTTCTACGGGTTTAGATCATATAAAAGAATTGGGTGTCACACACGTTCATTTGCTGCCGAGTTACGATTACTATACCGTTGATGAAACACAATGCAATGACCCGAATTATAAAAAATATAATTGGGGTTACGATCCGATGAATTACAATGTACCGGAAGGTTCCTATTCAACCGATCCGTTTAATCCTGTCACACGAATTAAAGAATTTAAAACTTTGGTTCAAGCAATACACGCTAGAGGTTTGCGCGTTGTGATGGATGTCGTATATAATCACACGATGTTCGGTGAAGAATCGAATTTCAATCAGATAGAACCGCATTATTATCACCGTTTTCTACCGGACGGTAAATTTTCTAATGGTGCAAGTTGCGGTAACGAAACAGCTTCGGAACAACCTATGATGCGCAAATTTATGGTTGAAAGCACGGCGTATTGGGTAAAAGAATATGACATTGACGGTTTTCGTTTCGATTTGATGGGTTTGCACGATATTGAAACAATGAATTTGATTTCAAAAAAATTGCATGATATTAAACCCGAAATAATTTTATACGGTGAAGGTTGGACAGGTGGTGATTCACCTTTGCCGCTTGAAAAACGCAGTGTAAAAGCACACACACTTCAATTAGATCGCATCGCCGCTTTTTCGGATGATATGCGCGATGGTGCAAAAGGTTCTGTTTTCGACGGACGCGATAAAGGTTTTGCGAGTGGAAAAATCGGTATGGAAGAAACCATAAAATTCGGTGTCGTTGCAGCGACAAAACATCCGCAAGTCGATTATTCAAAAGTAAATTATTCAAAATCACCTTGGGCGAAAGAACCGTTTCAGTGTATTAATTACGTCGAGTGTCACGACAATCATACGCTTTGGGACAGGCTTTTAAATTCTAATCCGAATGATGATGATGCGACACGGATAAAAATGCACGAATTGGCGCAAACTATTGTTTTGACGGCGCAAGGGATTCCGTTTCTACACGCCGGCACGGAATTTTTACGTACGAAAAAAGGTGTTGAAAATTCTTACAATTCACCGGATAGTATCAACGCAATTGATTGGGACAGGAAAATGCAATATAAAAATGTATTTGAATTTTTTAAACAAATCATTGCTTTGCGAAAACACCATCCGGCTTTCAGGATGCCGACTAATGCGATGATTCAAGAAAAACTAAAATTTATTGATTGCTTTGAACTCTTATCTTCGAGCAATGAGCCGCCAAAAAATAATACTTTAAAACTTAAATCTGAAAATAAGACCTTGATTTCTAATATCGTCATGTACACACTCGGCGAACACGCCAACGGCGATACTTGGAAAAATATTTTAGTGATTTATAATGGCAATAATCGAGATGTTGATTTGCAAATACCGGCAGGAAAATGGGCGGTGAAATTATATGGCAAAGTAGTGAACGAAAAAAATAAAAAAAGTTTTAAGATAAATAATGTTACTGTGCCGGCGATCAGCACGATGATTTTGGTAAATTAATGCAAAAGATTTTATAGCCTGTTTTATTATCTTTGTGCATCGTTAAAAAATAACATGTAGGCATACACTTTTTTAAAAGTAAGTATTCAGCGTAAAAAGAGATTGATAAATAAAAGTCGTCACACATTTTTTGTTAAATTCGATTTAATTTGAAAAAGTGTACACCTACAAGAAAAATCATTACATCAGTCGCGTTTCGTAATTTTGTAAAAGCTATTTAATCACATCTAAACTATAGATTTTTAAAAATGAAAGAAGAAATAAAAAAATTGACAACCGCTTCCGGAGCGCCTTACGCCAATAATGAAGATTCGATGAGCGTCGGTGCAAGAGGTCCACTTTTGTTGCAAGATTATATTTTGCACGAAAAAATGGCACATTTCAATCGGGAACGTCTTCCGGAACGTGTGGTTCATGCGAAAGGCTCAGGTGCTTTCGGAACATTTACGGTTACACATGATATTACTAAGTACACGAAAGCTAAATTATTTAGTAAAATCGGTAAAGAAACAAAAATGTTTATGCGCTTTTCAACCGTCGGCGGTGAAAAAGGAAGCGCAGATACAGAACGCGATCCAAGAGGTTTTGCGATGAAATTTTATACCGAAGACGGTAATTGGGATTTAGTCGGCAACAACACGCCGGTTTTCTTTGTGAAAGACCCGAAAAAATTCGGCGATTTTATTCATACACAAAAACGCGACCCACGCACGCATTGCAAAAGTCCGACCATGATGTGGGATTTTTGGAGTTTAAATCCGGAAAGTTTGCACCAAGTAATGATATTAATGAGCGACAGAGGTACACCTGTGGGTTATCGCCACATGCACGGTTTTGGATCACATACTTTTTCGCTTATCAATAAAGAAAATGAGAAAGTTTGGGTAAAATTCCATTTCAAAACGCAACAAGGCATTAAAAATTTTACCGGCGACGAAGCTACTCAAATGAAAGGGCACGATCCGGATTTCGCACAACGTGATTTGGTTCATGCAATTGATAATAAAAATTTTCCGCGTTGGGATATGAAAATACAAGTGATGACGCAACAAGAAGCGCAAACTTTTGCGTTTAATCCTTTCGATTTAACAAAAATCTGGCCTCAAGGTGAATTTCCATTAATAGATGTCGGCGTATTGGAACTTAATCAAATTCCGAAAAATTATTTTGCCGATGTAGAACAAAGTGCCTTCGCGCCGGCACACGTTGTTGACGGTATTTCTTTTTCACCGGATAAAATGTTACAAGGTAGAATTTTATCTTATCCCGATGCACATCGTTATCGTTTAGGTGGCAATTACGAACAAATTCCCGTGAACAGATGTCCTTATATGGTGGCAAACTATCAAAGAGACGGTTTAATGACGGTGAACGGCAATGGCGAAGACGCGCCGAATTATTTCCCTAACAGTTTCGATGATATTTATGTGGACGAAAATTATGCAGAACCCGCAATGGCATTAGATACGCATATCGCCGCACACTATGATAGAAACGCTCTCGGTGAAAACGATCATTACACGCAAGCCGGTTGGTTATTTAATAAAGCAATGAATGAGTACGACCGTCACAACTTAGTATCAAATATCGTCGGTGCTATGAGCGGTATCAGCGGACCAAAAAAAGATTTGATCGTCAACAGACAACTGTGTCATTTTTTCCGCGCCGATATGAAACTCGGTATTGCAGTGGCAAGAGGTTTAAATGTTGATATTGATGCTGTCATGGGTTCATTGAACCACGAAGCAGTACATTAAAGTAGGATGTTTTTTGTGGTGTGGTGCTTAAAAATTAATCACCACATCACAAAAAATCAAAAATTTCGTTGTAGGAGAAATTTACTTCAATGAAACAAATACTTTTTATACTTACCTTCTTTTTTTTATTCATTTGTGCAACTCAATGCCAGACGGAAAAAATTTTTACGCACGACGACACACTTCGCGGTACTGTCACACCGCAACGTGCTTGGTGGGATTTAACTTTTTATGATCTCAAAGTAAAGATAGATGTGAAAAATAAATCTATCAGTGGCAGTAATACAATTTATTATACGGTTTTGGATAAAAATAAAAACGCCGAACTACAAATTGATTTGCAAGAACCGCTTGTTTTAGAAAAAGTTGAACAAAATGGTAGAACATTGGAATTTACTAAAGCCGGAAAAAATGCGTATTTCGTAAAAACCGGTGCGTTCAAAAAAATTGGAGAACATCAATCTGTGACGGTTTTTTATTCGGGTGTACCTAAAGCTGCTGTTAATCCGCCTTGGGATGGCGGGTTTAGTTGGAATATCGATGCACAGCAAAAACCTTTTATTGCTACTTCTTGTCAGAATTTAGGCGCGAGTGTTTGGTGGCCTTGCAAAGATCATCAATATGACGAACCGGATTCGATGCACATTTCCGTTACCGTTCCGGATAGTTTGATGGATATTTCTAACGGGCGTTTATTCTCGGAAATTCAAAATGCTGACCGCACAAAAACTTTTGAGTGGCACGTAAATAATCCGATAAATAATTACGGCGTAGACGTCAACATCGCCGATTATGCACATTTAACAGATTCATTTGTCGGAGAGAAAGGTAATTTAACTTTGAATTATTATGTGCTGAAAGAAAATACGGAAAAAGCTAAATCACAATTTGTGCAAGTTAAACAAATGCTCAAAGCATTTGAAAATTGGTTTGGTCCATATCCTTTTTATCAAGATGGTTACAAACTCGTCGAAGTGCCGTACCTCGGCATGGAACACCAAAGTTCGGTAACTTACGGTAACAAATATGCAAATGGTTATCTCGGACGCGATTTATCCGGAACGGGTTGGGGATTGAAATGGGATTTTATTATCGTACACGAATCCGGGCATGAATGGTTCGGAAATAATATTACGACACGCGATATTGCCGATATGTGGGTACATGAAGGTTTTACGGCGTACAGCGAATCGTTGTTCACTGAATTTTATTACGGCAAAAAAGCCGGCGCGGAATACGTCATTGGTACAAGAAAATTAATTGCAAACGACAAACCGATTATTGGACATTACGATGTGAACAACGAAGGATCGGATGATATGTATTACAAAGGCTCGAATATGCTGCATACAATTCGTCAAATTGTTAATAATGATTCGTTGTGGCATAATATTTTGCGCGGCTTGAACAAAGATTTTTATCATCAAACTGTGACTACGGCTCAAATTGAAAATTATATTTCAGAAAAATCCCGAAAAAAATTGGGCAGAGTATTTGAACAGTATTTGCGCACAACAAAAATTCCGATATTAGAATATAAATTCGAGAAAAAACATTTTTCTTATCGTTGGACAAATTGCGTCGCCGGTTTTGATATGCCTATAAAAATTTTTTTCGATAAAAATGTTTCTTCGACTTGGTTGTATCCGACGCCGGAATGGCAGCGATTAAAAAATACCGGAAAAGAATTGAAATTGGACAATAATTTTTATGTAGGCAATTAGCTTTGAGCTGTGAGCATTGAGATTTTTCGCTCACTGTTTATAGCTCACAGCTAAAGGCTAATGACTCAAGGCTCAAAGCTTAAGGCTCAAAGCTAAAATACCATGTTCAAAATTTATGCCGTTGGTGATAGTGCTATTACAATCGAATTAGGCAATGCAATTAATATCGAAATACACGATAAAGTTGTGGCTTTGTACAACGCTGCGTTAAAAAATCCGATTATTGGCGTACTTGATATTATTCCGGCATACTGCACCGTTACTTGGGTGTATGATATTGCAGCCCTCAGAAAAAATAATGCGGCGACTTCTGCGTATCAATTCATGCAAACCGAAATAAAAAAGATTTAT
>JAYTIA010000750.1:0-2692 GCA_043732145.1 Saprospiraceae bacterium | reverse complement strand
GGAATTGACGGAAGTTAACTCCCTTAGAATTATCAACTAACTCAACTCCAATTAACAATTATCATTTGCTTTTAAAAGGTCTTGCATTACTAAATTTGTATGACTCGAAATTTGTTTTACCAACGCAGGAATCTCTTGCACATCAATTTTATATCGTGCAGAAAACTCCGTAACTTTTGTGAGTTTATCGAGTTCGGAGTTACCCAAAAAAGAAAAAGTCATTTTCAGTTTGTGCGCAATTTGAAAAACTTCTTCCCAATCTTTTTCCGATGAAGCGCGATTGAGTTTTTCCATTTCAATTGGAATTTCTTTTTTAATTTCCTTCATTAACTCATGCATAGTTTCTGCGTCATCGCCGCACATTTCCGAAAAATGTTTTAAATTAATGTGTTGAATGGGTGTCAAAATTGTCATAAGATTTTTTTAGTTAGATGATGGATGATAGACGATGGACAATCGATAATAGACGATGCATAATAGACATTTTTTATCTTATCCATTGTCCATCCTCTATTGTCCATCGTCTATTGTCCATTGTTCATTGTACATACGTGCACATATTTTTCAATTGTTTCAAAAAGTTCATCCGGTTTGAAAGGTTTTAAGACAAAATTATTGAAACCTTGCGCATGATACACATCGCGCTTCGACATAAAACCATGTGCCGACATTGCCAAAATCGGCGTTTTAAAATCAGGCATATTTTTGCGAATATACGCCGTTGTTTCCGTTCCGTCCATTACCGGCATTTGTATATCCATGAGTATAATATCAAACACTTCGCCGGATTCGAGCAAATCAATACAAATTTTTCCGTTTTCGGCGATTACTATTTCTATTTTCTTAAATTGTTTCTCTAAAGTTTTTCTTGCAACCAACTGATTGACTTTATGGTCTTCGACTAACAGTAATCGGAAAGGTATTTCTATTAAACTTGCATCACTTTTTATAGCCGCGTCCGGCAAATTTTTATTTTTATCAGCTGCAATTGCTTGAACATTTGTTTTTTTGAAAGGAATAATAGCAGTAACAGTTGTGCCTTCGCCTAAAACACTTGTCGCTGAAACTGTACCGTTTTGCAAATTAACCAAATTTTTAACGATAGCTAAACCCAAACCTGTACCTTCAAATAATCTGTCTTTTGTGCGGATGCGTGTAAAAGAATCAAAAATAGTAGACACTTTATCTTCAGGAATACCGATACCGGAATCTTGAACCATAAACCCTACAATTAAATTTTCCGCGTGCGAAGGCTTGTTAAACACAGAAATTTTTACAAAACCTTTATCCGTAAATTTTACTGCGTTACCGACGATGTTGAATAAAATTTGATTGAGGCGCAGTTTATCGCCGCAAAGTAATGTAGGAACAGCCTCGTGGATAGATAAATGAAATTCCAAATCTTTTTCTTCTCGTTTATATTGCATCACATTGATGACGTTGTATAAAAGTTCGGATAAATCAAATGGTTTTTCTTCAAAAATCATCTTGCCATTTTGTAAAGTAGAAATATCCAATACATCATTGATAACGCCGAGTAAAATTTCACTCGATTGTTTAATCGAATCTATGTAACCGTTTTGTTCCGGATTGAGATGCGTTTTCGCCAATAAATGTGACATGCCGTAAATCGCATTCATCGGTGTACGCATTTCATGACTGATGTTAGCGATAAATTGTTCTTTTAGGCGGGCAGATTCTTCGGCAAGTTCACGCGCTTTTTGTGCTTCGCCGAGATTAATCAAAACTTTTTTTCTTTCAATAGCGAAGTGCAAGGTTTTTGCGAGCAGGTCGGCATCGAATTTACCCTTAATTAAAAAATCTTGCGCACCGGCTTTCACAGATTTTAAACCGATTTCGCGATCGCCCAAACCGGTCATCACAATAACAGTCGCTTCCGGAAATTTAGAAATAAGTTGTTGCAAAGTATCAAAACCCAAAGAATCCGGCAACGATAAATCGAGCAGGACGATAGAAAACGTGTGTTGAGCGAGGGCGCTTAAACCTTCATGCAACGTACCGCAACTCACAATCTCACTGTCCGCAAAATCGGATTGTACCAGCAATGCCTTCACAAGATATACATCGCCGATATTGTCTTCTATGAGTAGGATTTTTAGCATTCTTTACTCTCGTTATTCGTTATCGATTATCAGTTATTCGTTAGCAATTATTCGTTAGCAGTTTAATAAATGTTCAACGATTAACGGGTAACGGGTAACGAATAACTGATAACGAGTTCTAAAAGAATACAAATTGTGCGCCACCTTCATCGTTAGCAGCGAAGCAACATAATTCATTTTGATGACTGCGGTACAATTGTCTGAAATCGTCTATGCGATCAGGTGCTATGAGACCTTTTGCGTGAAATTCTTCCAACGTTGAGGCGTAAATAAATCCTTCTTTTTCGGAAGTGTCCGCATCAAAAACAGCTACGCCCATCAACATTTCTTCTTTTGCCACAACTATAATTGGATAATTAGAAATATTTTCTAATCGAATTGTATCCGCAACTTTCGTCAATACAGGTCGCAGGCGTTTTAATTTTTTTTCTAAATCCGTCAGAAAATGTTTGCCGTTTGAATTCATATAGTAAAAGTCATAGACTATCCGGTAAATTATCTTTACTTATTTTTATTTTTGTTTCCTTTTTTTTAACCGGCTTTTTCTTTTTCTTCCCCGTCGAAACAGT
>JAYTIA010000749.1:0-7133 GCA_043732145.1 Saprospiraceae bacterium | reverse complement strand
ACTATGAAAAAATATATGCCGAAGGGTTTAAACATGAAAGCACTCGGAGCGTATATGAACGAAACTTTTTCAGGAAGACTGAATGAAGAAAAAATTGCACCGATACGCAATCGTTGGAAAGGTAAAATAGTTTTGAAAGGCGTTGCTTCTGTTGAAGACACGGAAACAGCAATTCGTTTAGGATTAGACGGTATCATCATATCGAATCACGGTGGCAGACAACTCGATGCCGGGCAATCGGCGATACAATCGCTTTCGCCGGTGGCAGAAAAATATAAAGGTAAAATAAAAATTATGATGGACAGTGGTATCCGATCAGGTCCGGATATTGCTCGCACACTCGCAAGCGGCGCAGAGTTTACTTTTCTCGGACGTACTTTTATGTACGGTGTTGCAGCTTTGGGTAAAGAGGGCGGCAATCATACAATCAGTATTTTAAAAACACAACTCAAACAAGTGATGGATCAAATTTGCTGCGATACATCGAAAAATTTAAAAAAACACTTGATTAATTGATAATTCACAATGATTTGAACATTGTCAACTGTCAATTAATAAATATTTCATTCAAATTTATTTTCAGGTCAGGAAAAATGGCACATACAAGTACTTCATCGCTCACATAAATAATAGGTGCGTCATAAATACCTGTCTCATTCAAAACAAATTGAAAAACTTGTTCGTGATCGAAATTGACAATCCAATACTCTTTAACTGCGTTTTCTTCATACAATCGTTTTTTTGTACGCATCTCTTTTGTCGAATTGCCGGGCGAAAGAATTTCAACCATTAAATCGGGCGCACCTTTACAACCTTTATCATCTAATTTTTCTAAATCACAGACTACACAAATGTCCGGTTGAACAACCGTATTAAAATTTTGATTTTTTGTATTGGGTTTTTGTCTGTCAAATAATCGTACATCAAAAGGAGCAACGTAAAATCTACAAGGCTGTTTTTTTAGAAAAATATAAAACAAGCCGCTCAAATTTCGTGACACATCTTGGTGCATCCGATTAGGCGCAGCCATCGGGAAAATTTTTCCTTTAATCAATTCCACTCTCTGGTCAAATTGCCAACTGATATAATCTAAATAAGAATATACACCATTGGCATCCAATTGTGAAAGACTTGTAATTTTTTCCATTAATATTTTTTTGAAAACTATTTTATTGCAAAAATAAAATAAAAAAATTGAAAAGCACAAAATTAGTAGTTGGTTATCCATTCAACGTAAATTTTATTTTCTGAAAAATATTACATTTATTAAACTAAAATTTTAAAACAAAAATCTATCTTTGAAATTCATTTTAAAAAAAATTTTCATCAACCACCTGTATAAAAATGAAAAAAGAAATATCGCGCCGCGATTTTATCGGCAAAACAGCTTTAGCAAGTTTCGGATTAATGTTCAACGGAAATCTTCTTTTGTCGCAAAATTTTTCAGCCAAACCTAATTCAAAATTCGGCGGCATACAAATCGGCGTTGTGAGTTATTCTTTCAGAAGTATGCCGCATGATGTAGATCAACTCATAAAATTTTGCACAGACGCTAATGTCAGTGCCGTCGAAATGATGGAAGAACCGGCAGAAACATTTGCCGGCAAACCTGCTCGTCCTTTCAAATATGGTCCGCCACCAAAAGACGGGTTTACCGATGCACAAAAAGCTGAACGTGAAAATTACGGTAAAAAAGTAGCGGAGTGGCGTGCAACCGTTTCTATGGATAAATTCAAAGAAATTGGCAAAAAATTTAAAGCCGCAGGCATTTCTATTTATGCTTACAAACCCAATGTTTTTGAGCCGAAAAACTCCGATGCAGAAATTATTTATGGCATGAAAGCCGCGAGAGCTATGGGTGCAACTTCGGTTACAGTTGAAATGCGGGATGCCGCACAAACTAAAAGACTCGGTGACTTAGGTGCAAAATATAAAATGTATATTGGTTATCACGCACATACACAAGCAACTGATACGCTTTGGGATACGGCACTCAGTCAATCGCCGTACAATTCAATGAATTTGGATTGCGGACATTATATTGCAGTCGGCGGAAAAAATACAAAAGCATCTTTGTTGGCTTTAATTGAAGCTAAACATGATCGCATTACAAGCATACACTTGAAAGACCGAACTACACCCGAGACCGGGCAAAAAAATTTAGCTTGGGGCTCAGGGGATACGCCAATTAAAGAAGTGTTATTGTTGATGAAAGAAAAAAAATATAAATTTCCCGCTTCAGTTGAAATGGAATACGAAATTCCTGCCGGATCTGATGCCGTGAAAGAAGTAGGAAAGTGTATTGCATTTGCGAAAAATATTTTGAGTTGAAATACAGCTAAATAAATCAACTATATTGTAAAAAGAATCGTGCAGAAAAAAATTTCTCTGCGCGATTTTTTTTTGAATTTTTTACTGTGCAATTTTTTTTCAAAAAATTCCGGTTAATTTTAGGTAACTATTTGCAACCTTTTGAGTTATCAAGACACTTTGTTTTATGATAGCCATTGAAAGCGTATTTAACCAACAATCTTATGAAAATAATTGCCCTTTTATTTTGTTTATTTTTTTCTAAAACTCTTTTAGCACAAATGGTTTCAAAAGATTCCATAGTTCAGAAACGACAATATTTCACAAAAAAATTATTGAACGAAATAAAAATCGACGGTATTCCTGATGAAGCTGCATGGAATGATGTGGATTGGAGCAGCGATTTTATTCAATCTCAACCCAATGAAAAAGCAGCACCTTCTCATCAAACGCGGTTCAAAATTATTTACGATGATAAATATTTGTATTTTGGTTTTGAATGTTTGGATGCACATCCTGATTCGATTGTTAAAAGAATGGGCAGGCGCGATGACTTTCCCGGCGATTGGATTTCTGTAAGTATTGACAGCTATCACGATTTGCGGACGGCATTTTCTTTTACGCTTTCGGCATCAGGTGTAAGAAACGATGAATTTACTTCTGGTAATGGCGATAATTCTGATGACAGTTGGAATCCGATTTGGTTTGGAAAAACACATACCGACGCAACGGGATGGACAGCAGAAATGAAAATCCCCTTCAGTCAACTCAGATACGGTAATGAACCGGATAAAATTTGGGGACTTGAAGTGATGCGTAAAATTTTCAGAAAAGATGAACGCTCCTTGTGGCAACTTATTCCGCGCAGTTCGGCAGTATGGGTCAGTGGCTTTGGAGAATTGCGTGGATTGAAAGATGTGAAATCTCAAAAACAAATTGAAATTGCACCATACATTGTGATGCAAACTCAAAAATATAAAAAAACGGAAGGCAATCCGTTTGCAACCGGTGCCGATTCTAAAATTAATGTCGGCGTTGACGGTAAAATTGCCGTCTCGAGCGATATGATTCTCGATTTCACGATAAATCCGGATTTCGGGCAAGTTGAAGCCGATCCGTCGCAAGTCAGGATTGATGGCTTTCAAAGTTTTTTCGATGAAAAAAGACCCTTCTTCATCGAAAGTCGCAATTTATTTGATTATCAAGTAACAGGTTCGAGTGCCGGCGGACCTTATGATGCAGATTTACTTTTTTATTCGCGCAGAATCGGATCATCACCGCATGGCTATCCTAATTTATCCCACAATGAATATGTGAGCGTGCCGGACAATTCTGTAATTCTGGGTGCAGCAAAATTTAGCGGCAAAACTAAAAACGGTTGGAGTATTGGTGTGCTTGAAAGTGTGACACAAAGAGAAAATGCTACTATTGATAACAACAGCTCTCGACGTTTAGAACTTGTTGAACCATTGACAAGTTATTTTGTAGGTCGTGTACTTAAAGATTTTGACAAAGGCAATACTGTTTTAGGCGGTGTATTTACTGGCGTTAATCGTGAAAACGGTTTAAATGATATACTTAACCACAGTGCTTTTTCCGGCGGGTTTGATTATTTACATTATTGGAAAAATAAAGCGTGGTATTATCGCGGCAATATTATTTTTAGTCATATTGATGGCAGTCGCGCATCAATTTTAAATACACAAACGGCGTTTGAACATTTATTTCAACGCACGAACAGCACTGAAATAAAAGTGGATTCGTCACTTACATCTCTAACCGGCACCGGCGGAACATTTCGTCTGGGAAAATTCGGTGGTAAACAAAGTAAGAAAGGCGGTATGTTTCAAGGTGAAACCGGCATTACGTGGCGTTCACCGCAATTGGAATTGAATGATATTGGTTTTATGCAAACAGCAAATGAAATAAATCATTTTACTTGGGTGTCGTATGTTTTTCAAAAACCATATTTAATTTTCAATAATTGGCGACTGAATTATAACCATTGGGGGCGTTGGGATTTTGGCGGGCAATTGCTTTATCAAGCGTTTAACATTAACTCCAATGCACAATTTAAAAATCATTGGGGAGGCGGGACCGGAGTAACATGGAATCCCTATGAAGTTTCTAATAACGCACTCAGAGGTGGATCATCATTACGTCGTCCTGCCGGAATTGGTCAATGGGTTTTTGTCCAGGGCGATCAAAGAAAAAAAATTTATGCAAATTTGCATTTTGAGAATGCATGGGGTTTTGAAAATACTGTAAAAGCGAATAATATTAATGTAGGTTTAACTTTTCAACCATTAAACAATTTCAAAATCAATATCGGTACCGGATATAATTATTATTGGCGCAAGCAAGATCAGTTTGTTACTCAAGTGAACGTGAATAATTTGACACGTACAATCGTCAGTGAAGTGAGTCAGAAAACTTTGAATTTTACTTTGCGCTTGAATTATAACATCACACCCGATTTAACAATTCAATATTATGCACAACCATTTATAACTCGTCCGATTTATCAAAATTTTGCTTACGTAGTTGATCCGCTTAATCCTTCTTACGACCAACGTTTTCATAAATTTATTGATAGCGAAATCCGATTCGATGGTTCTAATTACGTTGTAAACGAATCGGGGGATTCAAAAAACAATTATAATTTTTCAAAACCGGATTTCAATTTTGTGCAATTTCGATCCAATTTGGTGTTGCGTTGGGAGTATCGTCCCGGTTCCGAGTTTTATATCGTTTGGTCGCAAAGTAATACCCCGGATGTTAATTCGGACTTAACTTCTACGGTCGGTAAAAGTTTATTTAATAATATTTATAATGATGGCGCGAAAAATATTGCTTTGATGAAGTGGACGTATCGGTTTCTGAAATAAAGATTTCGTTGATTAAAATATCGGTGCGATATATCGCACCGATATTTTAGGTTATCTCATAGATGTTTCAAAAAACAGCAGAGGTGTGATGCATTGCTCCTTTACTGTTTTTTGAACAGATATAGGAATCACTATACATTTTATTCCCAACATAAAACCCTATCAATTATCTTTGAGTTTTCTTATCAAAAAAGCTGAAAGTTGAGAGATAAAATAAAATGAAAAAAATACTCGTTGCTAATAGAGGAGAAATTGCTTTGCGCATCATGCGCACGGCTAAACTCATGGGCATAAAAACGGTTGCGGTTTATTCGGATGCAGACAGAAACAGTCCGCACGTTTTATTTGCGGATGAAGCAGTATTATTAGGACCGCCGCCGTCGAATCAATCATATTTGCGCGTTGATAAAATTATCGAAGCGGCAAAAAAACTGAATGTGGATGCGATTCATCCGGGGTATGGTTTTTTGAGTGAGAACGCCGGATTTTCTCAAGCCGTAAGTGATGCGGGCATGATTTTTATCGGACCGTCGCCTTATTCGATTAATATGATGGGATCGAAACTGTCGGCTAAAGCGGCGGCACAAAGATATAATATTCCGATGGTGCCGGGAACGGACGGTGCTATTTCTGATATTCAAGTCGCAAAAAAAACGGCGGCTAAAGTTGGTTATCCGATTTTGATAAAAGCATCTGCCGGCGGCGGTGGGAAAGGTATGCGCGTTGTTGAAAATGCCGAAGAGTTTGAAGAACAAATGCAACGAGCCGTTAGTGAAGCGCAATCGAGTTTTGGTGACGGAGCCGTGTTTATAGAAAAATATGTGATATCTCCAAGACATATAGAAATTCAAGTTCTTGCAGATAATTATGGCAATGTTGTGCACCTGTTTGAACGCGAGTGTAGTATTCAACGCCGGCATCAAAAATTGGTAGAAGAGGCACCTTCGAGTGTGTTGTCAGAATCGGTTCGAGAAAAAATGTGCGCCGATGCAGTGAAAGTGGCATTAGCTTGTAATTATTCAGGTGCCGGTACTGTTGAGTTTTTGATAGATGATAAACTCAATTATTATTTTTTAGAAATGAATACACGCTTGCAAGTCGAACATCCGGTAACGGAATATATCACAGGATTAGATTTAGTTGAGCAACAAATCAGAGTAGCGCGTAACGAAAAATTAAGTTTCAGTCAAAAAGATTTAAAAATTCACGGTCACGCCATTGAGTTACGCGTTTGTGCCGAAGACCCTTTAAGTAATTTTTTACCGAGTGTTGGTATACTTACAAAATATGAAACGCCTGAGCATTTGCCTTTCACCCGGATTGATGACGGTTATAAACAAGGCATGGAAATTCCGGTATACTACGACCCGATAATTGCAAAACTTATTTGTTGGGGAAATACACGCGATGAAGCGATTCAAAGATTGATCGAAGCTATTAATAATTTTCACATCGAAGGCATTGCCACGACACTTCCTTTCGGAAAATTTGTTTTAGAACATTCCGCTTTTACCTCCGGACATTTCGATACCGGTTTCGTAAAAAACCATTATCAACCGGAATTACTCACCCATGCTGATGAAGCAGAAATTGCCGCACGGTTTGCCTTAGCATTTTATTTAAAACAAAAAAAGAAATTAGTTGTACCATCGTGAATTTACTTAATAACTAAACAAGAGAAGCGTAACTTTGATTTGTGAAATAAAAGGCTCAATTTTTTTTCTATAAATTGAAGCTATAACCAAAAAAAAGTAGCAAACTTTTTTTCAAGTAATTATCCTGTAAATTAAAATTTTGGTGCAATTATTGCACATTAAATAATTAATACATAAGAATTGCTTTACGATAAAAAAACGTCGCAAACAACACAAAATTCAACAAAGCATACCGTAAACGCGTTAATTTTTTCAACTTTAACAGACTTTTACTTTCGAT
>JAYTIA010000748.1:0-2695 GCA_043732145.1 Saprospiraceae bacterium | reverse complement strand
TGCAAACGACGCACTTTTTTAATTGAAAATTAAACTGAATTAGCAGAATTAAAGACTTAGCGGAATTTCAACAATTCTTTAATTCGTTTGATTCCGGTCAAAATCGAAAAATTGTTAATTTTCAATTTTCAATTAACAATTTTCAATTAATAATTGCATCTTTACGACTGATACACAAAACTTATTCAAAATATTGTGTTAGTTAAAGTTTGCGACGGTGTTTTTAATATCTGTTCAAAAAATAAAATAAACCATTCCGATGACATTTGAAGAAATAAAAGCACTCATTCAATTGGTCAATAAAAGTGATTTGGCAGAATTTGTGTTTAAAGATGGCGAACAGCGCGTCGTCATTCGTACATCCAAATACAGCAAAGGCGTAAAAGGCGGAACGCCGATGACTCACAACACTTATTTGCAACCGCAACCACCGCAACCGACGACATCTGCACCCCTCTCAGTTCAGTCCGGACACGAACAAGAAACTGTTCCCGTAAAAAAAGAGGAGCAACAAGTTCAAACCGCGCCGGCACCTGTTGTTGCTGTGCCGCCGTCAAGCAATTTAATGGCTATCAAATCGCCGATGGTCGGCACGTTTTATCGCTCTTCCTCGCCGGACAAACCCGCGTTGGCAAAAATCGGCGACATCGTTAACGTCGGCTCGCCGGTTTGTATCATTGAAGCCATGAAACTTTTCAACGAAATTGAATCGGAAGTAAAAGGAAAAATAGTAAAAGTGCTGGTAACTGATGCTTCACCGGTAGAATACGATCAAATATTGTTTATGGTAGAGCCGATAGCATAAGAGGCAATTAAAAATTAAAAATTAAAAATTAAAAATCACCGACTATAAATGAGCTTTTTCATTTCTTAAGGAGTGATAATAATTATTAATCATTAATTATTAATTATTAATTGATTTTCAATGTACAACGATAAAAAAGAATTTAAAAAAGTATTGATAGCCAACAGAGGTGAAATTGCTTTGCGCGTCATTCGCACTTGTAAAGAAATGGGTATAAAAACTGTAGCCGTTTATTCGACCGCCGATGCCGATTCTTTGCACGTCCGTTTTGCCGACGAAGCGGTGTGTATTGGTCCGCCTTCATCGAAAGAAAGTTATCTGAACGTGCCGCGCATCATGGCTGCCGTTGAAATTACGAATGCCGATGCCGTGCATCCGGGTTACGGTTTTTTGGCTGAGAACGCCGATTTTTGCGAAATTTGTACGGCTTACGGCATAAAATTTATCGGACCTACACCGGAACAAATTCGTGCGATGGGCGATAAAATTACGGCAAAAGAAACCATGATTCGTGCCGGTGTGCCCGTCGTACCGGGTTCTGACGGATTAGTCACGGATTTGAAAACCGGTTTGATGACCGCCAAAGCAATCGGTTATCCCGTAATTATTAAAGCAACCGCCGGTGGTGGCGGAAAAGGTATGCGCGTGGTCTGGAAAGAAGAAGATTTTGAAAATAATTTGAACATGGCACGCACCGAAGCCAAAGCTTCGTTCTCCAATGACGGCGTGTATATCGAAAAATTTGTAGAAGAACCGCGCCATATCGAATTTCAAATCGCCGGTGACAGATATGGAACCGTTTGTCATTTATCCGAACGCGATTGTTCCATTCAACGTCGCCATCAAAAATTAGTCGAAGAATCACCCTCACCGTTTATGACACCGGAATTGCGCGAGTTGATGGGTAATGCCGCCATTAAAGCGGCGCAAGCCATTAACTATGAAGGTGTCGGTACGATAGAATTTTTAGTAGATAAGCACCGTAATTTTTATTTTATGGAAATGAACACGCGGATACAAGTAGAACATCCGGTGACTGAAGAAGTAATTGATTTCGATTTAATAAAAGAACAAATAAAAATAGCGATGGGTGTTCCCATCAGCGGCAAAAACCATTATCCTAAAATGTGGGCGATGGAATGTCGTATCAATGCCGAAGATCCATTCAACGATTTTCGTCCGAGTCCCGGAAAAATAACATCGTTTCATTCGCCGAAAGGTCATGGTGTCCGCGTAGATACGCACGTCTATGCCGGTTATACTATTCCGCCGTATTACGATTCATTAATTGCTAAACTGATAGTACGCGCACAAACACGTGATGAGTGTCTCGCCAAAATGATACGCGCTCTAGATGAATTTATCGTGGAAGGTATCAAAACCACCATTCCCTTTCATCAAAAACTGATGCACAATGAAGATTTTCGCGCCGGTAATTTCAATACAAGTTTTTTGAGTCATTGGAATTTTAAAGAAGAATAGTATAGATTTAATTTTATTTCTCTCTCGCTCATAATTGCTGTTTATAAAAATATACCGGCACTCGAATTAATTTTTGAAACTTTATCCAATTAAAGTTTTAAAAATTTCGAAGTGATTGTAGCAGAAGACAACGATAGTCCGGGAATGATACACGCAATAGAAAAGGCGCGAGAAAAATATTTTTTTCCTATTCTACACGCATCACAACCGGATATTAATTTTCGGAAAACACGCGCATTAAACGCGGCAATTAAAATTTCTAAAACCGATTATACTGTTTCCATTGATGGTGATTGTTTGTTACATCCGCATTTTTTGGAACAACGCTACATGCTTCGTGAAAAAAACACGGCTTTATTCGGTCGGCGTGTTATGTTGACAGAAAAATTTTCAAATAAAATATTAGCA
>JAYTIA010000747.1:0-2698 GCA_043732145.1 Saprospiraceae bacterium | reverse complement strand
GCATTTTGAAACGCACGGCATATTTGCTCACGTCCGGATTATCTAAATAATTGAGACGACGTACCAAATCAACGCGCAGTACTTTGAAAATATTTCCGACTCCAACAGACGCTTCCATGTACGGTCCATGATTGAAAATAAATGTTGTCGGAAGGCCGGTATTTTTATCAGTCGGGAAAAGATAAGTTTTTTGATGAACGCCGGGGGTATTCTGTGGGTCTAAACCACCGTAAATACTTTTGAATGTGATGATTTCGCGCCATTTTAATTTTTTCAATAAAGGAATTTTATTAAAAAAGAATCCGTCAAAGAAATGCGCAATGTTCAAACTCACGTATTTATCACTCACAAATTCCAAAGAATTCATCATATTGAATGAATTGTCGAGATATGCCAACGTTTGATTGGCGCGGTGATTAATTAAAAGCGGAAACGGTACCGTTCCCCATAATCTGCCGACTTCAAACATCACATCGGTTTTACCGATTGGCGCGATATAAAAACGTTTGAACACATCGAAACTCAAATTATGATAATCTAACCCTCTTGAAGCCGCACTCAAACCGTTGCCGTAATGATAGTGTAAGCCAAAAATCGGATAGCGGTTGATAATTTGTTTGCGCCTTTTTTTGTTTTGGAAAAATTCTTCGTTGGGTGCAAAACGCAAATCGGCAAAAAAATCGGTTACTTCCGTACTTTTTATTTTAACATCGTTCCCTAATGAATCAACGCGATGAAATAATAAGCTGCCTGCCGGTGTCCATTCCATATTTTGAACACCGAATTGATACGTAAAACCTGTTTCAGCTTCGTGTGTATAAGATACGCCGAACGAACGTTTGTAGTACAATCGAAATCCGTCACCACGTCGGAATGACATGAAGAAATTATCTTCGTATCGGTTCGATACAACTTGTCCCGGAATTTCGGTATTGTAAGTGTACCAAGCCTTAGCAATATTCTGAATGCGATCCGTTAAACCGTCTTTATTGAAATAATAATTGAGTGTGCCGTTGTATTTAAAAATTTTATCCAAAGTACCATACGCCAAAAAAGCATCTAAGCGAAAATGTTTATCGAAACCCAAAGTCGTGCGACCGCCAACACGAAAACGTCCGCCTTCGATAGGATTAAAACTATAAAGCGTATTGAAAGGACCAAACTCTAATTTGTTCACATCAACAAAGCCGGAAAAAAGAAAACCGATTGTTTTTTTTACTTGTTTATATTTCGGCACTTTTGTTACGCTGTCAATTGTTTCATAAATACCTCTTTCAGATGCTGCGAGCGGTTCTTGTCGCGCTTCTGCCCAAAAAATATCATCGCGATTTTTGGCATTTTCATCTTTGATATTATTTTGAATGCCGGCATATACAGTTTGATCTTCAACCGGTGCGAAATTAAAATCTTTAAGTCGGGATACTTTTCTGCCGTAAAAACCGAATCCTTTTTTCGAATCGCCTATACCGAAATCAATTGCCGTTTCGTCGCGCACGAGCGTCCAAGAACCGTCAGATAATTTTTCAAATTCTTGATCAACCGTCAGTGTATTTAAAAAATTAATGTTCACGTTATCGGGCAAACCTAATTTCACTTTGCGCACAGCATATAGGCTATCATCAGTGATAAATAAATTGCCGACGAAAGTTAAATCCGATTTGCTTCTCGGAAAAAAAGCAAGATTAATACAACGTTTGCCGCCAACCATAGATGTATCCATGATGTAAAAGCGATAAAACGTCGGCGATAGCGGTGATAAAGGGCTTAAAAATTCTTTGTTGACGAGCATACACGCATTGTCATAGATATTAACATTAGCATAGAGGTGATTGATATAATCGCCCAAACCATCTGCATCCATCAATCCATCTAATTGACTTTGTTTTATACCGTTCGTGTATTCTTTTTTAGCTTCGGGCGATTTACGAAAAAAAACATCGGAAGCTGTTTCTTTAATGAAAGCGGGCAAAAGGCGTTTGCCTTGAAGGCGTGTTGAATCTGTTCTATCGAAAATAAATTTAAAATCTTTGAGCCATTTATTATTTTGAACTTTATTGCCGATGTTCACTAAATCCATTTCTACTTTTTCGTATTTTTTATACGTGTAGAAATCGTGACTTTCTAAGCGATTATATTTTTTATGCGCAATTACTTTCTCGATGAGTTCGACGGCAGGATTATTTTTGTTGCGGTATCTGCCTGATTTAATAATAATCTGTTCAAGTTGCGCTACTTGGTCGGAAATAACAATTGTCAAAGTTTGCTTTAAACCGGGTTCTACTTTCACAATCTTATTGGTAAAACCAAGTGCTGTTACCATCAAATCGGTTTTGTTACCCTCAAAAGTAAAAGAAAAAACACCGGCATCATCGGTCGTCACACCGAACGAAGTGCCGATTAGTCCAACGTTTGCAAAAGGCACCGGTTGGAGATTAGTCGCGTCTATTACTGTACCGTTCACCGTAGTTGTTTGTCCAAAAACTCCGGAGCAAGTAAACGTCAGCAAAAAAAGCAAACCTAATTTTTTAATAAATACGCCAAATATCTCGAAGTTTTTTTTCGAGTCAGTCATGATTTATTATTTATTTCTCATTCCTTATGGTTTGAAAAAATTATTGTTCCTATTAAAGTCTAAAAGTATAATTAATGGTTTAATGGGCTTTCTGAATTGCGTTACAAAGTTATGACAATTTGCTTT
>JAYTIA010000746.1:0-7152 GCA_043732145.1 Saprospiraceae bacterium | reverse complement strand
AGGAAGGATGATATAGTTAGTCTTACTTATTGATGATAGACGTGTTTTCCTTCGTCAGTAAGTCCAACGTCTGTAAGTACATATCAATCTGTCACAATATTGTAAATTAAACAAAAAAACAGGGTGCGTTAAGAACGACACCCTGTATAACCCCAAAAAACCAAATGAAAACAATCTACATATTAACCCCTAAGAGGAGATAAAATATTTTAATTTCAGGAATAACCATAATAATAAAAAGTTAAACAATTAGAATAACAATAAAGTTTAAACGATTTATCATTCTTTTAATTTTAGACGGCGAGTAAAGTAAAAGTCACAAAAAAATTAAAAGACAATTGAAATGAAGTGCGGATTTCTCATCTGTCACTTGATCATTTAGAATGTCACAAAGTTACAGCTTTATTAGCTAATAATCAATCTTCTTGCCAAAAAAATAATTTAATTAATTTTAACTTTGCAAGGAGTTGAAAGCTACTGATGAAATGCGATATTTTAAAAGCGTAACCGTGGGCATTAAATATTATTATCGAAATCTATGCCTCGCAAATGTTAATTTCATACGTTTATATTTTCCATAAATTATTAAGCAAAGAAACAATTTTTTTTACAAATGTGCCGAAAAAAAATTATTTTACCCTAATTTTTTTTTATTTATTTTTAGAAAGTCAAAAAAAATTGAATCATATTTGATATTTTGCTAAAAGTATTTTACTTTTAGGATTAGAATTTTAATTTTTGACAACCAAATCACTTTTCATCAAAAAATAAACAGGAAACTTATGCACCATTTTACTCGATTTATCACAATTTATTTTATTTCATTGATCTTCGTTTCTAAAATTCAAGCCCAATCGCTGCCAAATACAAATATCTTTAGTTTTGATATGGATAGATTCGGAGATCAATACGAATTTAAAAATGCAAAATTTCTTACCGGTTTTAATCTTACAGGGTACAACAATCAACCGCAATGGGTGAACAACAATGAATTATACCTAAGTGTGATGACACCACGAGATACTTTTCAGACAGATATTTATTCGCTTTCGTTTTTAAATAATGTCTTAACGCGTGTAACAGCGACCGCAGAATCTGAATATTCACCAACTTTAACACCTGATCGCAAAAATTTTTCGTGTGTGCGCGTTGATGTCGGACGTTTACCGGCGCAGCGTTTGTGGATGTATCCGATTGACAGAACCGGTGTTGGGCGCGATTTGTTACCTCTACATCAATCCATCGGTTATCACGCTTGGTTAACAGATAAAAAAGTAGCTTTATTCATTTTGGACGGCAACAGTAATTATTTAAAAATTGTGAATGTCGAAGATCAATCTTCTATTCAATTGATGACAGGTATCGGACGCTCGTTCGGAAAATTACCTGATGGAAAATTAGCATTTATCCAAAAAGCAACGGCGCAAACTTGGTATATCAAATCACTCGACCCAATTTCTTACTCGACTGATATTGTTATTCAAACATTGACGGGCAGCGAAGATTTTGTAATTTTACCGGACGGAACCGTTTTTATGAGTGCAGGTTCAAAATTATATACCTATAAAGTCGGTGACGCGCTCAAAGAATGGCGCGAAGTAATGGATTTTTCTAAATACGGAATCTTCAATATTAAACGTTTAAGTATAAATAGAGATCAGAACCGAATTGCTTTGGTAAATGATATTACGAGAAAAAGATAGTTTTTATATTTGTTTACAATCATTTTTCCGGATAAACGTTCTTAGTGTTTATTGTGTATCTTTTAAAACTATTATTTTACAAAAAAAAATAAAAATGAAATACTTAATAGCAAGTTTATTCTTTATGACGTTGTTGTATGTCGGTATTGCACAAACGCCCGTTATACACTCCGATAATTTTTATACTATACAACTCGGCACATTCGATCCGGCTGTTAAACAAGCCGATTTTGAAGCGATTCGCTCTTATGCTTATGTTTATCGCAGAAATAATGTCGTTTTTGTCGGTGGTTTTAATACACCCGAGGATGCTCAATCCGTTTTGCAACAATTAAAAGCAAAGGGTTACGACGATGCCTTTATCACTAAACGCCCTTTGACAAACGAAAAATCCTATTACGTCATTCAATTAGCTACAAAAAATGCCGGAGAGCCTGTTGAATGGAAAAAATATGCCGGTGCCGGCGATTTATTTTCTTTTCCTAACAATTCTCAAGTGCGTATTTTGCATGGCGTTTATGAAGACAAAAACGATGCCCGCGTGAAATTGAATGAATTAATTGCTAAAGGATTTCAAGATGCTTTTTTGAAAACAATAAAATTGCCGCAAATCAGCACGGTAACATCTTTTGATACAGGTGAGGAAGCAAATTCCGCTCCGGTTCATGCTATTTCTAAAGGTATTTCAGTTCCCGTACCCGGAAGTTATTCTATACAAATTACTAAAAGAAAATCCGTTGTGAGACTACAAGATGCATTGCGTAAAATCGGTGCTTATACCGGAGAATCGGATGGTAAATTGGGGAAAATTACGGAATCGGCTTACAAGTTGGCTTTAGAACAAAATCGAAAATTAAAATCTTTAAATGAAGTAGCTCAAAAATATACCGGCTTTGGCGAATGGGAAGATATACGTTTGTTGTTGACATTGACACGCGATATGAATCCTAAGCAAGAAGTAGCAGAAATTTCTTCCGATTTATTAATTAATTTGCCAAGTGAAGTACTCAGCGCGACTGAAAGTGCAAAAATGTTGAATTGGCACGTGACAGCTTGGAAAAAATTGGAAGCATGGTCCGTTAAATCCGCAACACATGCACAAGAATATAACGCTTTGCAAGTCGTTTACTACCGCACATTGACGCACCTTGAAGATTATTATGTAAAAAATGGTTTAAAACAAGAAGCGGCTACGGCACTTGCGGTTTCTGTAATGAAAACATTAATTGGTCAAGATATTGATGCTGTTGTTCAATAATTTAGAAAATTATTTGTTGATTTGCATTAATTTGTTTTAATTTTGCGTTGCAAAAAGCGACGAATTACAACAATGAATCCATTTTACAACGATCCTGAAACGGAAGTTTTAGAAGAAGAAATAAACTTAGAAGATGAGTTGGCAGACGTTGAAGTCGGTCGCTTATCCTATCTTATTGTTTATAATGATGATCATAACACTTTTGATTGGGTGATTCAATGTTTTAAAGAAATACTACATCATACATCCGATCAATCGGAACAGTTGGCATACATAATTCATTATAAAGGAAAAGCCACCGTTAAAACAGCTCCTTATACGGAATTAAAACCGAAACAAGAAGCGTTGTGCGACAGAGGACTTTCAGCCGTGATTGAAGAAAATTAAAATGTATGAAAGCGTGGTTAACGGGAAAAAATAAGGCGAACGAATACCCGGAATATGCACATATTCCGGGTATTGTTGCAATTGGTGGTGATTTATCGGTTGAACGTTTAATATTCGCCTATTCTCACGGAATTTTTCCTTGGTTCGATAAAGATGAACCTATTTTATGGTGGTCACTTGCACCACGCATGGTACTTTTTCCGGAAGAATTGGTTGTGAGCAAAAGTATGCGCCCTTATTTTAATCAAAAAAAATTTGAAGTTACATTTAATCGGAATTTTTCCGATGTCATGCGCTCATCTCGAATCGCTAAAAGAAACAGGCAACAAGGCGGATCGTGGATAACGGATGATTTAATTTCTGCTTATACGCGCTTATATAAACTTGGTTTTGCACATTCTATAGAAGTTTGGCAAGAAGGCGAACTCGTTGGCGGTTTGTATGGTGTCGCTTTAGGGCGCGTTTTTTTCGGTGAAAGTATGTTCGCAAACGTACCCAATGCATCTAAATTCGGTTTTATAGCTTGGGTAAATTTTTTACAATCACTTGGATTTTGGCTGATTGATTGTCAACAACAAACACATCATTTGGGTACACTCGGCGCACGACCTATTTCAATAGATTTATTTGAAACATTTTTAGAGAAAAATCGGGATGAGCCCAATATTTTGAAAAATTATTTCAGCAAGTAAAATTTCCGTCCGCAAATTTGAAAAATTGAATTTTCTCAACTCACTTGACATTTTGTATTAAAATCGTAAATCGTAAATGATGCGTTGCTTATCTATTCTATTTGTCTTACTAACCATGATGGCTTGCAAAATACCGCAACCTTTGAAATTGGATTTACCGTTAAGTAAATACGGTTTGCCGGTTGTGAACGATATAAATATTTACAAAAAAATTGTCAAAGCAGATACCGACAATAAATTATTGGATATGCGCACCGTTATACCCGATGCGCAGTTTGACGTAACTTATGCAACATCTAATAATTTAGTAAAACGCGCCGTTTATCCGACGGCTGATGTTTTTATGCGCAAACCGGCGGCTTTGGCATTACAACGTGCACATAAAATTTTGAAAAAACAAGGATTCGGTTTGGTTTTATTCGATGGTTACAGACCCTATCGCGTCACGGAAATTTTTTACGAAGAAATACGCGACACTATTTATGTTGCCGATCCGCATCGAGGTTCTCGACACAATCGCGGCATGGCAATTGATCTTTCGATGTTCGATTTAAAATCCGGCCAACGCGTATCTATGCCTTCCGCTTATGACGAAACTACGCCACGCGCTTTTCACAATTATATGGATTCGGACAGCGCGTCGCTTAAACACCGCGAAATTTTAAAAAATGCCATGGTGGCAGTTGGGTTTGAAATTAATGCACACGAATGGTGGCACTACGATTTTAAAGGTTATCAGAAATGTTTCACTTATGATTTATGGCATACGGAAATTAGAAAAGCGAATGAAGGGTTATAATTTATAAACCACATAGGAGCATAGTTTTCATAGTTTTTTTAATTCTTAATTCTTAATTCTTAATTTTTTTAAACTGCTGCCCTCTGTCTTCATAATTTTTAAATAAATCGAAACTTGCGCAGGCGGGAGATAGTAAAACAACTTCGCCCGGTTTTGAAATTTTTTGGCAAACTGACAAGGCATCACTCATAGAATGAGTATCATAAGTTTCTATTTTCAGTACAGAGAAAAAAGAAATAATTTTTTCATTATTCACACCCATCGATACTATTGCGCGTACTTTTTCTTTTACCAAATCGGCAATCAAATTATAATCATTGCCTTTATCCAATCCGCCGAGAATAAGTATAGTTGGTTTAGTCATCGCTTTTAATGCCCAAACAACGCTGTCCACGTTCGTTGCCTTCGAATCATTTATCCACTCAACACCGTTAATAATTGCTACCGGTTCCAATCTGTGTTCCGGAACGATGAAAGAACGCAAACCTTTTTTTATGATATTCGTATTAATTCCAATTTCTTTAGCAATCTGAATAGCACACGCGGCATTAAAATAATTATGAACACCACGTAAAGGTGTTTGTAGCATATTAAAATCGTGCATCAAAATATCTTCTTGAAATGACATTGGAATAAATAATTGTCGGGCATTTGTTTTTTTTTCTTTTATAAATTTTAGTGTTTGAGCATCGTCCGAGTTAAGAATAAGTAAATCGTCGGATGTTTGATTTTTTGTAATTCTGAATTTAGAAGCTACGTAATTTTCCATTTTATAATCGTAACGGTCTAAATGATCGGGCGTGATATTGGTGATGACGCCAATGTAGGGTTTGAATGTATCAATTCCATCTAATTGAAAACTGCTGACTTCCAGAACATAATAACCTACCGACTTGCCGACAATTTCTTCTGCTACTAATCGTGCAAAAGAATAACCAATATTACCGCCGACTTCTACTTTTAGTTTTGCCGTTTGCAATAAATGATAAACCAAACTCGTCGTCGTCGTTTTTCCGTTTGAACCGGTGATGGCAATAATTTTTTTGTGCGTAAAACGCGCCGCCCATTCAATTTCGGAAATGACCGGAATATTTTTTTCTTTAAGTTTTTGAATGATAGCAACTTTATCCGGAATACCCGGACTTTTCACGACAATATCTGCCGCCAAAATTTTTTCTTCCGCGTGTTGTTGCTCCTCAAACGGAATCGCGTGTAGTTCCAATTCCGCTTTAAAGTGGTCGGGGATTTTATTTTTATCGGAAAGAAAAACATCAAATTTTAGTTGCTTTGCTAAAATTGCTGCTCCTACTCCACTTTCACCACCACCGAGAACAACTATTTTCATGATTTTGGATTTTGGATTTTAGATTTTGGATTTACGCAAGTTTTGAATTTGAAAATCTGAAACCCAAAATCCTAAATCCAAAATAATTATATTTTCCTTCTCTTCGCCTCTGTTCTCAGTAACGCCAATTCTCTGCTCATATCACCGGTGATGGAAGTATTTTCTTGTGCGCGACGTGTTAAATATGGTACAACATCTTCAACGGCACCATAAACGAGATATTTCGCGACATTATAACCGGCTTTTGCTAAATTAAAACTGATATTATCACTCATACCATACAACTGACTGAAATAAAAATGTGGATGGTTGCGCGGAATACCCATTTCTTCAATCAAATCGGCGAGCAATGTAGAACTTTGTGCGTTATGCGTTGCATTAATGCAAGCAATATGGTCATAGTGTTGTACGCAAAGTACCAACGCATTGTTGTACATCGCATCGGTTGCCACTTTATCCGGATTAATTGGTGTGGCGTAGTGCATTTCTTCGGCACGTTTGCGTTCTTTTTCCATATAAGCACCGCGCACCAATTTTGCACCGAGAATATAATTCTTTTCGACCGCAGTTTCCATAGATTTTTTAAAAAAATTTAACCTGTCATGCCTATACATTTGAAAAGTATTGTAAACAATCGCCCGTTCTTTATTGTAACGCGACATCATAATGTTGGCAATGCGGTCAATCGTTTCTTGAATCCAAGACTCTTCGGCATCCACCAAAACAGCAATATTTTTTTCGCGGGCGTGAAAACAAACTGCGTCAATACGTTTTGAAGCGTTAAAGTATTCGTTTTGCTCATCGAGAGTTAGCGGTGCATTGTTTTGAATACGCATCAATAAATCGAAGCGCGCCATACCTGTAATTTTTATACTCAAGAAGGGAATCGAAACGGATTGCGAAGCGAAATCAATCGCCCTCATATTTTGTACCATCGTCGCATTGAAATCTTCTTCGGTTTCTTTTCC
>JAYTIA010000745.1:0-2702 GCA_043732145.1 Saprospiraceae bacterium | reverse complement strand
CCAAGTACATACGCGTTGTTGCCGGAATGTGTGCCGGCTTTTCCGGCAATAACCGATTTTCCTTTTTGAAATTTTGAACCTGATACGCTGTATGCACCGAAATGCGAATCATCGCTTTCAAAATCGCCGGCATAACTTGGTACACCTTTTTTATAGGGCGTTGGAAGTTGCGGCAAAACTTTTATCGTATCTTTTTTTATTAAAGCCGGGTCATTATTAATGTTCAAAGACACAATGTACGTACCGACTTGATTGTAAGCATGAAAAGTATTTTCTAAAGTATCTGTCGCACCGTCGCCGAAACGCCACAAATAATTGTCCGCACCTGCCGAAGCATCACCGTAAAAAGGCGTATTGGCAGTGACGTATGTTACATGATTGACAACAGAATTAGCTTTTGTCGGAGAAAAAGCAGAAGTCGTCCACAAACCGCGCCCGAAAGTTGCCGCTAAAATTGTTTTATCGGATTTTCTCCACCGCAACATATCTGTGCGCACTAACGGCGTGCCGCGTGCAGGTGCCGGTGGAAACCAAACTGTGCGCGAACTATCGAGCGATTGCGATAACCAAACGCCTGTTTCTGTAGCAATCACCGCTTGTTTGCCGGAGGTCGGACTAAAAATACCGTAACGAACAGGCATATCCGGTAAATTGCCGGTGATATTTATCCAAGTAGCGCCGGCATCTTTTGATTCCCAAACGTGCGGATTGCCGTAACTCGAAACAGTGGCTAAAATATGTGATGAGTCGGCGCGTTCCACATCTACATTCGATACATAAGCACCGAAATTGTGTACGAGATTTAAAGGAGCCGTCAAAACTTTATTGGCACTATCAATTCTCACAACTTGCCCGTTTGATGTGGAAACGTAAATGCGATTTGCAACGCTTTCATCATTAAAAACGTGTGTGATATTATTGCTCGAACCTGAATTGAAATTGAAACCGGCAACATCGATAACGGTTGTGGTGTTTTTAATAATATCCCAACGCCATAAATCGCCATTTTTTGTTTGGGCGTAAAGTATTTTTGTTCTTGCGTCGTAATCCGACGGTGTCAAAAATTTTCCGTTTGAGTTAGCACCATTACCAAAACTTTTTCCGCCATCTTTCGACAAAAACCATGCGCCGTAATACAATGAACCCAATTGATATTTCGGGTCAAGTTGATCAATAAAACATAAAAAACCGTCACCACCAATTACTTCGTTACCCGACGCTAAACCCGGTGCATTTATTTGTATAGTTCCGTTGTCTTGAAATCCGGCAAGATAATAATTTATCCCTTCGCCCGGATGAATCGCACAAGCATACGCTTGAGTAGTGACATATAGATTATTTCTGTCGGAATAAACAGGTGTGCCGGAAGCATTGTCCGCACGAAAAATGCCGCCATCTGTTCCTGTGTACATCACATTCGGATTATTCGGTTCAAAAATCGCGGCGTGTTGATCGGCATGCGCATATTGTTTATTAGTACAACCCGGCCAATAAGTTGTTTGCATCCAATTTGCACCACCGTTTCTTGAAATAAATTGATCTACACCACCAACATAAACTAAATTCGGGTCTGTCGGAGAAATCGCTAATGTTAAATCATAAAATGCTTGTCCACGTGTAAAATCTTTTGTCACCGGTTTACTTCCACATCCATCTACCCACGCAGGACTTGATTTTTGAGACCAACTATCTCCGCCGTCGTCGGAACGATAAATTAGACTGTCTATGCCGTTGTGATTACCTGTAATATAAATAATTTTCGGATCGCTCGGTGCAACCGCTAATTCCGTGCGCAGCCATCCGGAAGGATAACCATTGCCGGCAATATTTAAATCTTTCCATGTACCTTGATCGCCGCCTTGCATGGATTTATAACTCGAGTTTGTACTGCAAGTATAAATGATACCGCCTGAAAATGCTTGAATGCGATAAAATTTCGGTGAAGTATCGCCGTAAGCACCACCGCTGCCTAAAACTTTTTGCCAAGTATTTCCGAAATCTTTACTTTTGTAAATGCCGGAAAAAGTTGCGGCAAAAACATAACTGCTGTCCGGCGAAACGGCGATTGATGATATCGTCGAAAATAATGTATTATTTGTTGAAGATAATTGTTGCCAAGTGTTACCGCCGTCCATGGATTTGAAAATACCGCTGCCAGCTACATCGCCGCCGTCGCAATCGCCTGTGCCGGCATACATTATTTTCGGATTTCGCGGGTCTTGTGCTAACGCACTGATGGATAAATTTGACATCCAATCATTTATGCGCGACCATTTTGAATTAACATCTTTAATGTTCGTATTTTTAAAAATGCCACCCGTAGAACCGCCGACGAATAAAGTATTTCTGGAAGCATCATTTAGATCAATGAGAATTGCACGTGTTCTACCGCCAAAATTTCCGGGTCCGCGTTCTAACCAACGCGCTTTTGATAAATCGGTTGTGCGAAAATTCGAAGTGTTTTCAATTTTATTGTTATCTCCGAAAAATTGTTTTTGAATTTTTAAAGTCTGTTCGAGTGCTTTAGTCCTACCGTCAATCGGCACAACGCCGGTCAATGGATTTTTTGTGCGTTCAAATTCTAATTTAATCGCTTCTTCTATTCCGATTTCTTTCGGGATTTCTTTTTCAGTGAGTGATTCAATTTTGACGATTGACTGTTCTTGTGTTGTATATTTTTTTTCGTTTGAGATTATTTTTTT
>JAYTIA010000744.1:0-2704 GCA_043732145.1 Saprospiraceae bacterium | reverse complement strand
CAGACAACCGACAATTGTCAATTGTCAATTGTCAATTGTCAATTAACCTGGTGGTTCCCGGTTTTTATTTGGTATTGTATGCCTGTCGTGATGTGGTCCTATCCTTATTTTATTCTCGACAATGTGATGGGCGCGTTTTCATTGGGTGCTTCTTTGTTTATCATAAAAGTTTTAAACAATGAAAAAAACAAAAAGAAACAAAAAATAGTATTCCTTGTTCGTTGTTCATTATTCATTGCTTTACTGCATTTGGCATTTCTCACAAAAGGACCAGTGGGTTTATATCCTTTGGCGATTCCTTTTTTATACGCTTGCGTTTATCCCGAAAATTTATCTATTAAAAAAGGTTTTGCGCGCTCGGCTTTTTTATTTTTGATAGTTGTTGGAAGTTTAGGGCTTTGGTATTTTTATGCACCGGCGCGTTTGTTTTGGCAAAATTATTTTCACACGCAAATTGTGAGCAGTCTTTCACAAAACGAACATACAGAAGTTTATTCTTGGAAAGATTATACTTTGGTGTTGCAAAATTTAGGCGTATCGGCTTTGCCGGGAATTCTTATAGCGTTTTTACTTTGGTGTTTCTCGAAACTGAAAAATGCTGTGTTGAATATTTCGCCGGAAAATAAAAAAAAATCGCTTTTCTATTTTTTAATCGTCCTGAGCGGTTCTTTGCCGATGTTAGTGAGTCATAAAACAAGTTGGCATTATTTAATTACATGCTTACCTTTTTTAGCAATGAGTTTTGCCGCTTATTTTGAAAATACAATTTCAGATTGGTTGGAAAAATATGCGCTTTCAAAAGAAAAATCGAAAAATGTCAATCGCTTTTTGTGGTTGTTTAATATCGGCGTAGTTATTTATTGTTGCTCACTTATCGGCACTGTCGCACGCGAAAAAGAACTCATCAACGATTTAAAAATTTTTAAACAAATTATTCCGCGACATACTTATATCGGTGTGCCGCACGATATGATGAACGATTTCACCTACCACGCTTACTTTGAACGTTACGGCGATTGGGTTTTACAATCTCCAAATGATTCTATGAATTTTTGTTTGACATTAAAAAATGAAAATCCTTCAGATATTACATTTCAAACCTATTTTTCAAAACAACCACTACCCTATTTAAAATTGTTTGATGTTTATGTGAAAAAATTATCTTCGCATTAATAACTAAGTAGTATTTTAGCGTGAAAATTAAAATTAAACCAATCTAAATCATGAGAAACAAAATTCTTGTTTTTGTATTATTAATTGTTCATGTAATCGTTTACGCACAAAAAAACGTTGTCATTCCTATAGAAACTAAAAACAACGCGCTTGTTTTAGCCACCGATAAAGATAATCGTTTGAACATTACTTATTTCGGAAAACGTTTAACACATTCTACAGATTATCCGACGATTGAAGCGCAATACAATCAGAAAGATGAAGTCGGTAATTTTAATAACGCCTACACTTCGAGCGGTTCAACTAATTTATCCGAACCGGCTTTGAGTATTGTTCATGCCGACGGAAATACTTCTACCGATTTAAAATTTGTGAGCTATGCTATGAGCCACACATCGGATAATTCGGCGAATGACAATGTTCAAATTACAAGTATCGTTTTGAAAGATTCTATTTATCCTGTCGAAGTCATTCTGTATTATAAAACGTACATCAAAGAAAATGTGATTGAGCAATGGTCGGTTATAAAAAACAACGGCACAAAAGACATTGAACTCAAAAAATATGCTTCCGCAAATCTGTATTTCACCGCAAAAGATTATTATCTCACACATTATCATGGTGTTTGGGCGCATGAAATGAAATCGGAAGAAACAAAACTCACGACCGGCATCAAAACAATTGATTCTAAACTCGGCGCACGTGCAGATTTGTTGGAGCCACCAAGTTTTCAAATTTCATTCAACAGACCGGCAACGGAAGATGAAGGCAAAGTACTTTTGGGTCAGTTGGCATGGACGGGCAATTTTAAACTCGATTTCGATGTAGATATTTTCCACAATTTGCGTTTATTCGCGGGTATTAATCCGTATAACTCCGATTATCCGCTCGCCGGCAGTCAAGAATTTACAACGCCTTCTTTTATTTACACGTATTCGGAAAACGGAAAAGGAGAAGCCAGCCGGAATTTACACAGTTGGGCGCGTAAATATCGCATTCTCGATGGTGAAGGGAGTCGCTTAACTTTATTGAACAATTGGGAAGCGACAGGATTTAATTTCGATGAAAAAAAATTGGTCACGCTTTTTAAAGGCACAAAAGATTTAGGCGTAGATATGTTTTTGCTCGATGATGGTTGGTTTGCCAATAAATATCCGCGCAACGACGATCACGCGGGCTTGGGTGATTGGCAAGAAAATGTGAAAAAATTGCCGAGCGGTATCGGTTATTTGGTGAAAGAAGCGAAAGCTGCCGGCGTTAAATTCGGTATTTGGATTGAACCTGAAATGGTAAATCCGAAAAGTGAACTCTACGAAAAACATTTAGATTGGGTACTTAGAGAACCGGCACGACCCGAAAAATATTATCGCAACCAATTGGTTTTAGATTTATCGAATCCGCAAGTTCAAGATTTTGTTTTCGGTATTCTTGATACATTGTTCACAAAAAATCCGGAATTAGCTTTTATAAAATGGGATTGTAATGCCGTTATTTTCAATCCGCACTCGATGTATTTAGAAAAAACAGGGCA
>JAYTIA010000743.1:0-2708 GCA_043732145.1 Saprospiraceae bacterium | reverse complement strand
AAACAATGAGTTATCAACGGTATAAGAGGTCACGTGCGGATTCGAACCGCAGTAGAGGCTTTTGCAGAGCCTTGCCTAGCCACTCGGCCACGCGACCGTTCTAATTCGAGTGCAAATATAAACACTTTTCCAGTGTAAACGGAAAAAATTATGCGGATGTTTCAAAAAAAAACTTTAAAACTATTTATTTCGTGTGCCTAAGATAAATGAGCCGTAATTAAATTCAGAAACTCATTACGAGTTTTTTCAACACTATTAAAAACGCCTGTAAAAGCGGATGTTGTTGTTGAAGAATTTTGTTTTTGAATACCCCGCATCATCATACACATATGGTGTGCTTCAATGACAACTGCAACACCGATGGGGTTGAGTGCATCTTGAATGCAATGTAATATCTGATGTGTTAAACGTTCCTGAACTTGCAACCGACGCGCAAAAACATCTACTACTCGCGGAATTTTCGATAAACCAACGATATAGCCGTTAGGAATGTATGCAATATGAGCTTTACCGTAAAAAGGAAGAATATGATGTTCGCACATCGAATACAGTTCAATATCTTTCACGATAACCATATTATTGTATTCTTCTTTAAACATGGCACTACGCAAAATTTTACCCGCATCTTGATTGTAACCACTTGTTAGAAACTGCATCGCTTTTGATACACGTTCCGGAGTTTTTACTAATCCTTCGCGCTCAGGATCTTCGCCGAGTTGTTTTAGAATTTCTGTGTAGTGTTCGACGAGTGCCGGATTAGATGTAACTTTCATTTTCTCCAATGTCATAAGTAATTTTGCTTTTTAAAATGAAATAGTTGTGTCAATTGAAAAGTTAGGCGTGCAGAATCTTCTGAAATATTACAGGCTTTGTATTTCCGAAATTATAAACACACAATTTTTAAAATTGTTTATATCACTCGCCGAAATACTCTGCATAAATGTTTTCGGTTTCAAATAATTTGACGCAATGCAATTGCGCACCTTCTAAAATGATACGCGTATAGAGTTGATCCCAAATGAGCAGTACTAAATTTTCGGTGGTAGGTTGGATATTTTTAGGGATAAAATCAACGTCCAAATTCAAATTAGAGTGGTCTAATTTTTCAATAACGGCTTCTTTTATAATGCTGCTAAGTTTCTTTACATCAATGATAAATCCTGTAATTTTATCAGGTTGCCCTTTCACTGTTATGTAAAGTGAATAATTATGCCCGTGCCAATTTTTGTTGGAACATTTACCGAATATTTCTACATTTTTTTCTTCACTCCATTCTGACACCCATAATTTATGTGCCGCGTTGAAGCGTTCAAGACGTGTTAAATAAACCATTGTTTGTGTTTTAATTTTTTAAACGCAGGAACTACGACTGCGTATTTAATTAACAATTGAAAATTGATAATTGATAACGCCGATAATATATGGTCGTTGTCAATTGTCAATTGTTATATTACTTATATTCCGGACTAATATTCAAACGTAAGCGTTTCATAGGTCCGAGTTCAGTGTCATAAACTTTTTTAATACCGTCACCAAGAGACGCTTCAACATCTCTTATGTCACGCACCAAACGTTGAAAACCTTGCGGTTCGACTGATGCCGCATGATCGGAACCCCACATGGCGCGGTCGAGTGTAAAATGACGTTCAATAAAATTTCCGCCGATAGTGACGGCTGCCACGGTTGTTGAAAGTCCTGTTTCATGTCCTGAATATCCGATGGGTGCTTTTTCATAAAGTTTTTTCAAAGTCGGAATCATATTCAGATTCAATTGTTCTAACGGACACGGATACGACGAAGTAGAATGCGCAATCATCAAAGGATATTTCTCATCGAATTTGTGGACATGTTCAACCGCTGCTTCAATTTCTTTCATCATAGACATCCCTGTAGAAATCATAATCGGACGACGGGTTGCCAAAATTTTATCAATCAAAATAAAATCTGTCAGCGACGCAGATGCCAATTTTGTTATCACCGGATCAAATTGTTCTAAAAAATCTACGGCTTCCGTATCCCAAGGAGAGGCAAACCAATCAACGCCTAATTTTTTGCAATGCGCTTCAATTTCGCCGTATTCCGTTTGACCAAATTCAGTTTTGCGTTTGTAATCAATGTAAGTAATCCGCCCCCAAGGTGTATCGCGCATGACATTCCATTGATCTTTAGGAACGGCAATTTCCGGTGTGCGTTTCTGAAATTTCACTGCATCTACTTTAGCGTGAGCAGCTTCATCAATCAGTTTTTTGGCAATCTCGACAGAACCATTGTGGTTAATACCGATTTCTGCGATGATATAACAGGGTTGCCCGTCACCGATTTCCCTTCCATTTTTTAGTTTGACAACTCTCATTTTAATTTGTTTATTCGTAATTTTGATTTGTTTATCTGTAACTCTTAATAATTACTCTTTAAATGATTTATTTCAATTACCTTTTTGAAATTTTTTTTGTGCCATTTTCGAAAAGCTTTGAAAAACTCTAACCGTAATTTGTAATTAATTAGTCGTATGAATCTCAAATTTATTTTTAATAGGTCATTAATTATTTTTGGTTGGCACTGATAATAAGTTCTGCAAAATCTCTGAAAGCACCTTGTCCGCCGTTGGCGGTGCAAATATAATGCGCCACGCGTTTTGCAAAAACTGTTGCATCTTTCGGACAAGCCGTTAAACCGACCAATTTCATAATTTCAACATCATTCGTATC
>JAYTIA010000742.1:0-7171 GCA_043732145.1 Saprospiraceae bacterium | reverse complement strand
AAAACTGAAATAATGGCTAGTTGTTAACGGTTAATGGTTAATTATACTGAGTTTATTTTGTTTCAATAAATTTTAAAAGCCCGATGCAGTTTGTATCGGGCTTTTAAATAAAAAACAAAACAATTAAATGGAAAAAACAAACGTACTCATAGATTGCACGGATGAAAGTGGTCTGGTGCATAAAGTCACAGGCGTATTTTATCACAACCAATTAAACGTGATAAGTACGCACGAATTTGTTGAACCCGTAACGAATCGTTTTTTTATGCGCTCACTCATTGAAGGCGATATTATGGATACGCAACGCATTCAAAACGGATTACAAGGAATTTTACCGCACGACGCGCAGATAAAAATAAATAAAAAATCGCCAAAAAATATTGTTGTCCTCGTTACCAAAGAACATCATTGCATCGGCGAATTATTGATTAAGCATCATTTTAACGAATTGAATGCGCGCATTTTAGCGGTTATAGGTAATCACGATACGTTGTCCGATTTAACAGGACGTTTTAATATTCCGTTTCATTTTGTAAACCACGAAGGATTAAGTCGAGCAGCGCATGAACAAAAAGTTTTGGAGACGATTGCGCCTTACGCACCGGATTATTTGGTACTTGCAAAATACATGCGCGTGTTGACTCCTGTTTTTACGGGTGCGTATAGAAATAAAATTATCAATATCCACCATTCTTTTTTGCCCGCATTTATCGGAGCCAGTCCGTACCGACAGGCTTATGAGCGCGGCGTGAAAATAATAGGTGCAACGGCGCATTTCGTCAACAACGAACTCGATGAAGGACCCATCATCGTTCAAGATATTTTACCCGTCAATCACACACTTTCGGCACAAGATATGGCGCAAGCCGGACGCAATGTAGAAAAATTGACCTTAGCGAAAGCTCTTAAATTGGTTTTTGATGATTGTGTTTTTGTTTCCGGGAATAAAACGATTATCTTTGAATAATGGAATTTTTTCAATTTTTTTTCGTTACATTTGTGAGTTAATTTTTTATTTTTATTTTCTATCACCACTAAACAAAAATTGAGCATGAAAAAATTTATTTTCTCTGTTATTATTGTCGCAGTTTGTTCGGTTGCCTTACGTGCGCAAACAGCTCAAACAACACCGACAACTACATCATCGAGCAGTGCCGCTACTTGTACACCTGCTGAAAAAGCAAAATGCGCAAAAACAGGTGCAGCTTGTTGTGCAAAAATGCACTCGTCATCAACAGGAACTGCAATGGCTGCTGCGGAAAAACCTAAAGCTGTGAAAAAAGAAGATCCGAAACAAAAATAATTACGAATTACAATTCGGGTAAAAAAAAGTCGTGTAAGAGAAAATATTTCTCTTACACGACTTTTTTTTGTGATACTAACAACAAAGATAATATTATTAGAAAAAATCCTATACTTTTTCTTACATTTGTGAAATTAAGGCATCTATTTATTTACATTTCGAACGATTAAAAGCAAATATGAAAAAAAGTATTCTATTCACCATTATCACAATTTTTTATTGCGTTGCGATACTTGCACAAACCATGACGGTTTCATCTTCTGCAGGTACAAATAATTTTATCGGTATTCAACATGATGAATATACCGATCAAAAAGATTTAAAGAAAATTTTTACGAATTTTAAAGTATTTGAAATCAATTCAAAGGCATTAAAAAAATTTGCCGATGCAACACTCTACTCAAAATTTGATTTGATTTTGGGAAATACTAAAAAATTTGCCGTAAACTTAATTCAAAATGACATTCGTTCACCCGATTATCGCTTGATAATCGGTACAGACAAAGGTGTTGTATTAGCAGCTAAAACCGAAAACATAACTTACATGGGTTATACGGACGATGCCGCTCAAGTACGTATGACTATCAACGACAAATTTATCGTCGGTTATTTTATTTATCAAAATGAAAGTTATTATCTCGAACCTTTAAACGGACTTATCTCCGACACGCCTAATGATTTATTTGTCTTATACCGTTCAACGGATGTCATTCCCAACCCTAATATCAAATGTGGGTTGACTCAAGTTGCAGATAAAACAAGGGATTTGGGTAACAACACTAATAAAAGTTCATTTCGGGAATTACTTGCACAAACCGGTTGCTTGAATATTCGTTTGGCAATTGCCTCAGACTATGATCTTTACGCGAATAAATTCAGCAGTAGCTCAACTGCCGTTACGAATCAATCAATTGCCATATTAAATAATGTTATTTCTGATTATGCTTCTGCTTTTAATAAAGCAATTACTTTTACCATAGTCACTAATTATGTTTCAACAGATGCAGCAACTTCACTGGAAACTGCCCTTGGCACCACAACCACAGCCAGTAGTACTTTACTATCCAATTTTTCAACTTGGGCGAGTAATGGTGGCTTTGGCGTTTTTCACGATTTAGGCTCGCTTTGGCTCAGAAGAACTTTTGATGGCGGCAGCGGTACAGTTGGTTTGGCATGGGTAGCCGGAGTTTGTTCGCCTAATAATCGGTATAATATATTAAATCAAAATTTCTCCGGAGCAACAGTTGGACATTTTGGTGCGGTGCAGGCACATGAGATCGGACATAATTTTAGTTGTAACCATGATGCTTCCGGCTCTTCTTTTATCATGGCACCTTCCGTGAATACGGGTGTGAGTCCACCAACAACTTGGTCGGCAGCTTCAATCTCATCCGTAAATACACAAATTGCAACGAGCCAATGCCAAACAGGTACAACAGCATTGCAAGGTACGCCAACTGCTAATTTTACTCTGAACAATACAGAATGTATAAGTAGCAATATCCCGCTTACCGATGCTTCGGGTTATGCTCCGACTGCTTGGAATTGGACAATGTCTGGGGGAACACCAACTTCTGCATCCACTCAAAATACTTCTGTGAGTTATAGTACAACCGGTCCCAAGAGCATAACGCTTGATGCAAGTAATTCAACGTGCAACGGTTTTCCGTCAAATAGTATTACTAAAACAGTGACCATCATTAACTATTTACATCCAACGTCTACTTGTGCCATAAATATGACAAATACCGGAACAACCGCTAACTTTGGTCTCGGTATTTATAATGTGACTTTAGGTTCAATTAATAAGTCGTCATCATCAGCTTTTACAGATGGTGTGGCTTACAATGATTATTCTTGTTCCCAATTTGCAACATTATCTACAATTACTAACCCCATAAGTATAAGCGTAACAGTGGGTTCTTCTAACGCCGAATTCGTAAAAGTATTTGTTGATTTAAACAATGATGGTGTATTTCAAGTTGGTGAACTTTTGTTTAGTGCTTCAGGTACAAATACACTTTCGGGTACTATAACCATTCCAAATACTGCTGTACGTAATACTCTGATAAGAATGCGTGTTGTTTCCGATTTTAATCCGGTAAGTAGTTGTTCAACGCCGACTTACGGACAAGTTGAAGACTACGGTCTTTTAATTACGGCGAATGTGCTGCCTGTTGAGTTAGTCAATTTTACAGGAACAAATAAAGGTGACAAAAATATACTGAATTGGCAAACAGCGTCCGAATTAAATAACAGTCATTTTGTGGTTCAGAAAAGTAAAGACGGACAAAACTTCTCGCATATTGGCACTGTGAAAGGTTCCGGCACATCAACTACTGCTCATGCGTATGACTTCACGGATGCAGTACCTTACTTCGGTATCAACTATTATCGTCTGAATCAGGTGGATAATGACGGTAAAACGGTTTTTTCAAAAATTATTTCAGTCATACGGCTTATTGAAGGTGCACGTATTTTAAGTATTTATCCAAATCCGACACAAGACAAATTAACCGTTGAACACGCTTCTTCTGTAGAAATGTTTGAGATAGTAAATACACTTGGGCAAATTATGACAACCGTAAAACCTAAAATCGGTACAAATCAAACCGACATAGCGACAACTGAATTAGGCACCGGTATTTACTTTTTGCGCGTCAATCAAACAGAAATGATCCGATTCGCAAAGTATTGATATTGTTTTTTTTTGGTCAAGGAACTAGTTTGTAATAAAAAAAATCGCGCAAAGAAAAATTAATTTCTTGCGCGATTTTTTTAATAGATTTATTGATTTACAGACTTATTTACGATGTACTTACTGAATGCCGGAAAAGTAAGTCTATCATCAGTAAGTCTCTACAGCTATAATTGTTTTTTCAACGCTTCGATTTGTTTTTATTATTCGATAATATAAAGCGTAAGTTCTTCTACTTTATGCAACAACTGCATTAAAAAACTACTTAAGTCCAGTCCGTTTTAAGTAATTGAAACGGCACTCGGCACATCCTGTAACTGTTTGTCAAAACTGAAAATAAATAAATGCACTCGCTCCGAAAGTACCGAAAAAGGCAATTAAAATAAGCAGTGCGGCAAAAGCAGTGACGCGAAATGTGGTGTTTTGAACGGCTAATGTTTGCAGATTTTTAAAATTATTGTTCATGATTTCGGCGAATAGGAGAATAGAAATTAAAATAGCGGCTTTAATTACCAAAAATTTATCTAAAACTGTATTCCAACCCATACCGTCGAAACTTGCAATTTTTTTTATGACTTGCCAAGCGATAGAGAAATTCGGTGCGCGGAAAAATATCCATGCAAAGCAAGTAAAAAAATAAACAAGAGTTATATCTATTGTGGTTTGCAACCACGTCGGTAAACGCAATGTATCTTCAATTTTTCCGAAAGATTTTCCTATAACGCGTTGAATAATCAAATAAGAACCATGTAAAAATCCCCAGAAAACAAAAGTCCAATTTGCACCATGCCACAAACCGCCGATAAGCATTGTGAGCATATTATTTCTGTAAGTCATAAACTTGCCGCCTCTGTTACCGCCGAGCGATATATACAAATAATCGCGGAGCCAAGAAGACAGCGAAATATGCCAACGCGTCCAAAATTCGGAAAAGTTTTTTGAAAAATACGGCGTTCTGAAATTCCAAGGAAAATCGAAACCCAAAGTTTCCGCCAAGCCGCAAGCGATATTGGAATAGCCGGAAAAATCGCAATAAATTTGAAACGAATAAAGTATAACGCCGATGAAGCAAGAAATAGCAGAAAAATTTCCGGGAAATGCAAAAATCTGATCAACAAACGGTGCAATGGTATCGGCAATTGCCATTTTTTTAAAAAATCCCCAGAGTATTTGCGCCAAACCTTCGATAAAACGATTCCAAGTAAATTTCCTGTCGCCGTTCTGAAATTGCGGCAAAAATTGTCGCGCTCGTACAATCGGACCCGCGACTAGTTGAGGAAAAAAAGAAACAAATGTTGCATACCGCCAAAAATCGCGCTCGGCTCTGATTTCTTTTCTATAAACATCAATCGTGTAACTCATACTTTGAAAAGTATAAAACGAAATGCCAATAGGTAAAATAATATGCAATGAAGTCCAATCACTTTTTAAGCCAATACCATGAAGTACTTTAACAAAAGAATCCGCAAAAAAATTAAAATATTTAAAAACGCCAAGAAAGCCGAGATTAGCAATAACAGAGTAACGCACCATTTTTGCACGAGAAGCGTCGTCGGTTGCGTCTTCAATCATAATACCGAGAGAAAAATCTAAAATAGTGGTGAACATGACGATAGCGAGAAAACGCCAATCCCACCAACCATAAAATAAATAGGAAGCTGCCAAACACCAAAACATACGCATTCGACCGTGCAGCAGCCAATACATCGGAAAAAAAATACTGATAAAAATTAAGAATACTACGCTGTTGAAAACCATCTCAAATGTTCCATGTGAAATGATGAATGATAAATGATGAATCTCTCAAAAAAAGATTCATCATTCATCATTCATCATTTCTTTAATTAAATTTGCCAAAAGCCGATACCCTTCACCGTTTAAGTGAATGCCGTCGAGCGAAAATTTTTCGTTTAATTGTCCTTGTGTATCGCAAAAAGCGGTGTGCGTATCAATAAAACTGATACTATTTTGAGCGCAAATCGCTTTTATGCTTTTATTCAGTATAAGAATATCGCTGTTGAGCGTACCGGAACGCCGCAGATTGTTATTAATCGGCAACAAACTTTCTATGAAGAGTTGTGTTTGCGGTGCTTCGTTCTTAATTCTAAAAATAATAGTGCCAAAATTTTTAATAATGCTGTCAATCGGCAAATAGAGTAAATCATTAACACCGATTAATAAAAAAATTTGCTTAGGTGCAGGTTTTGTAACAGTACTGAGTCGCGCTAAAATATCGCCGGTACAATCGCCGATAACACCGCGATTAACGACATTCGGGTTTTGGAGCAATTCTGCCCACTCACATTCGGCTGTAATGCTGTTGCCGAACATAACAATTTTTGTACCGGCAACAGGAAGTTGCTCCAAAAGTGACGTGCGGTGCTTTTTCAGTGCGACGATACCTTGTCCGTGATATTGAACAAGTTGATACAAATATCTTGGACTGCCGATTTTTACTAAAGCATATCCGATTAGACTTAAACCAATAAAATTGAGTAGCAAAGAGGCGTAAAAATATTTTCTCATGAATATTGAAATCTCGAAACTGTAAGAAACCGGAATCAAGGCATAAAAGTAATCAATCGTACGAGTGAGCGACAATTTTTATATTTTTTAACTAAAAGAACTGAGGTTTTAATTTGAATCGAATTATCTTTGAAACAGAATTTTAAAAAACATTTCTATATCAATTAAATTTTAAACCAGTGAAATTCTTATCAATGAGAAGTATAATTATTATCTGCTCCGGTCTCTTAATTACCGGTTCGATATTCGCACAAACCGGTGCCAAAAAACAAGTTCATAAAACATATACAAGTGAACAATTGCGAAAAACCGTAACAGTAAGAGCGGCGGATTTCAATAGCGATGAAACCAAAGTTTTGTTAAGCAGTAACGCTACCGGTATTTTCAATGCTTATGAAATTGACATTGCCACTAAAAAATCTGAAACACTTACGCACTCGAAAAATGAAGCATTCTATGCCGTGAAGTATGTAAAAGGGACTAAAAATTTTATTTATACAGCTGATAAAGGTGGCAATGAAAATCAGCATCTTTATCTTACAACGGCAGGTAACGCTCAACCAAAAGATATTACGCCTTGGGAAAATAGCAAAAATAGTTTTTTTAGTTGGAGTAAGGACGATAAATCCATTTACGTTTCAAGT
>JAYTIA010000741.1:0-7177 GCA_043732145.1 Saprospiraceae bacterium | reverse complement strand
TTTCGTTTTGCCCACCAATCCGAATTATCCGGCAACACAATTTAAAGGTTTGATGCGCTTCGGTGCTATCGGACTTATTGTTTTAGGTTTTCTTACTGCAAGTGTTAAACAAATTGACGCGGGTGAAGTCGGCGTACAAAAATTATTTGGTAAAGTAGAAGGCGAAGTGTTGCCGAGCGGTTTGCATTTCGTGAATCCGTTGGTCAATGTTACACGATTGAGTGTGCGCACACAAAATTACACGATGTCGGGTGTCCATGACGAAGGAAAAGTGAAAGGCGATGATGCTATTCGCGTACTGTCGAATGACGGTTTGGAACTCATCATTGATTTGACAATTCTTTATCACGTTGAACAAGCGAAAGCGCCGCAAATTGTGCAATCTATCGGTGCCGAGTACGAAGATGTGATTGTGCGTCCTGTAACGCGGACAAAAATTCGGGATAATTCCGTTTATTATACAGCGATTGATTTGTATTCAGCGAAACGCGATGAGTTTCAAGCGCGCATTTTCCACGATATTGATTCGCTTTTTAAAATGCGGGGCTTGGTGTTAGAGCAAGTTTTATTGCGTAATATAACTTTGCCGACTTCGGTGAAACAAACCATCGAATCGAAAATCAATGCCGAACAAGACGCGCAAAAAATGACGTATGTTTTGCAAAAAGAAAAACAAGAAGCAGAACGTAAGCGTGTGGAAGCACAAGGTATAGCCGATTATCAAAAAATTCTTTCGACGGGTTTAAGTGATAAATTGTTGCAGTACGAAAGCATTAAAGCACAAAAAGAATTGTCACTTTCTGCCAACTCGAAAGTCATTATCATGAACGGAAAAGCGTCGCCAATAATTTTGGGGAATCAATAAGTTGGATAGTTGACATTTGACAATTGACAATTGACAACGATTTAATTGAAATGGACAATAAATTTTGGACAAAAGACGATAAACAATAAAAAAGCCGTACAAAAAATATTCTTGTACGGCTTTTTTATTTTCCGTTGTCAATTGTCAATTGTCAATTAAATTGTCTATTTCTTATTCGCTGACGAAAAAATTCTGTTCCAACGAATACCTTCACTGCCGCTCGACATCCAAATAAATAACGGTTTTCCTACTATGTGGTCTTCGGGAACAAAACCCCAAAAGCGTGAGTCTTCCGAGTTGTGCCGATTGTCACCCATCGCCCAATAATAATTCATTTTGAAAGTATATTGCGTTGTTTCTACACCGTTTATCAGAAATTTCCCGCCGCGTTGTTCCAAAGTATTGCCTTCATAAACCGTAATGATGCGGTAATAAAGGGCGATATTTTCCGGCGTTAAAGTAATTGTTGTATTTTTCGCCGGAATAGTCATTGGTCCGTAATTATCCACCGTCCATTTAAAATGAGCGGTATCAAATGGAAAAGTTTCGTTTCCTACTTTATTTTTCGGTATCAATTCAACTGTTACACCGTTACCGAGTGCGCGAATACGTTCAGCATTTTCTTGATTGAGTGCCAAAAAGATATTCGGTTTGCCGTCACCTGTTTTCGGAATGAAAGCTTTCGCGTCCGGATCGCCTTGCTCCAAATCTGCCGGATTAATATTCCATTCCGCCAATTTATTCGGATTTAATTCGCCGTGTACCAAATATCTAAATTGTACTTTACTCGGCACTTCTTCTGCTTTTCCATTAATGAAAATTTGTCGGTCGCGCACTTCAAATACATCGCCGGGTGTTGCCACGCAACGTTTGATGTAATGATCTTTTTTATCTACCGGATGCACCGTCAAATCATTTTCTGTATAAGGAATACCATATTGTCGCGCTTGACCGATACTGAAATACCTGCTGCGAAAAAATACAACGCTGTCTCCGACGGGCCAATTAAAAACAAAAGGCGCATTGCGTTCTACATTTTGAAATCCCGGCAAACGATAATAAGGTAAATGTGGTTCTCTTAAATAAGATTTAGTTTCTAAAATCGGAATCTGATTGTGCAGCAACGGCACTTGCAAAACCGTCATCGGCGTTCTGATACCGTAATGCGCTTTACTCACAAACAAATAATCGCCGACGAGTAACGAACCTTCCATCGAAGAAGTCGGAATCACATACGCCTCAATTAAAAACATACGGATAAAAGCAGCAGCGAAAACCGCAAAAACAATTGCTTCTGTCCATTGACGCACCTGTCCTTTTTTGTACGGACTCGCCTCTAATTTTTTCAGCGCGAATTTATCTTTTTTTACAATCGCTTCTTGTAATTGTGTTTGGTAGGCTTGTTCTTTCGGTACAATCGGACCCTCGTACTTTGCTTTATCATCTTTTCCGATTAACCAAAAAACAATCGGCGAAAAAATAACGGCTAAAGCACTGTCGCTGAACTTAAATCTTCCGAAGGCGCGCACCAAATCCACTTTCATACCGGCGTAAACAAATAAATTAACAATTGGCACCAACAACAAAGCCGCGTGCCATGTCGGTTGACCGATAAGTTTACACCACTCGACAAAATTTAAACCCGGCACAAGGGCTTTCCAACCTTCGACACCGGCTTTTTCAAATAATTTTTTGAGCGTTAAACTCATTAAAACGTAGGCAACAAGAATAAAAATTAAAATACTCATATTTCTTTGATGATGGACTTACTGATGAGGGACTTACTGACTATGGTAAGTCAATCATCAGTAAGTCTGTTTTAAAAAATGCAAAAGTAAGAAAATGTCGTTAAAATTATTGGATGTGTAGTTATTAATACGTAAAGAACCAATATTCGATACACTTATCATTTATAAATTCGACCGAACAATTTTTTATCTCGACAAAAGTGGTTCAAAATAATTTTATATCGAACAAAAATGTTCAAAATTCTTTTAAATATGAGATATAATAAATAAATTTCGCAATGCGGTATTTTACTTTTGCGATTGAGAAAAAAGCATATAGCTTTGTATCGTAGTGAATTACGTTTTTAACCTACCTTAACATCATGTCAAATATTTACAATACTATTCTTCTTGCGCCAAGTCAATTAAAAAAAGTAAATCAAAGTGACATGTTTATATCTTTTAGAAAAATAGCAGTTTCGGTATTTATTTTCTGCACGTTACAAGTGCAAGGAAAAAATTTGCATTTCGATATAGCAACCATACATGACAAGCCGGTAGGAATATCGTGTGAAGTCACAGAAAGTGATACTTCAACTTTAGTAAAGAATCGTAAGACGGAACAAACATTAGCTACGCATATTCCTGATACTAATTTTGCCACTGCTATACGTTTGGCTTGTTCTACTTGTATTGATGCGAATAATGATTTAACTGCAGATGCCGCCGGTCTATTTGTATTAAATATACATGCTTCAAACATAGTTGATTTAATGGGAATTGATGGTTTTACAAATCTGAATTATATTTTTTGTTCCCAAAATCAAATAACGTCAATACCGACTTTACCTAAAAGACTACAATATCTTGATTGCAGCGATAATCAAATAAAATTGTTGCCCGCTTTACCAAGCGGATTGACTTCTTTATATTGCGAAAAAAACTTACTGCAAGTTTTGCCGACATTACCCGCTACCTTAACATACTTGAAATGCAGCAACAATCAACTTCATTCATTGCCTGTTAGCTCAGACGGTTTACCAAACATCGGATTTATCTACTGTTCATACAATCAACTTCAGTCATTGCCGGATTTATCAAAAAGCAAAAATTTGGCTGTTTTGTGGTGTGATCATAATCAACTCAAAACTTTACCGGATTTACCGAGTATCACAGAAGATTTAAATTGTTCGGATAATCAGCTTCAGAATTTACCGGCTTTGCCGCACTCATTAAGCATTATAACTTGCCACAATAATAATATAACTTGTTTGCCTACTTTGTCCGGTTTATTAGGAATTATACAGCTTGATGCCGATAAAATAGTGTGCTTACCTAATAAAATATCCGCAACTATTTATGATGCTAATTTTAATAGCCTCAATCTACCCGTTTGCGGCATTTTAGCATCAAGTGTGATACAGCCTGGTTGTGCAACACCTACAGGAACTATTACTATCACGCCTCAAAACGGTGCGACTTATAGTTTTGATGGCGGCAACACTTTTCAATCAAATAATATTAAAAGCGGTCTTTCTTCAGGAACTTATAATATTGGTGTTAAACTTTCAAAAACAAGCGTATGTGCATCATTAACAAGCACAGTCATTATTAATCCGATAGCCAGTAAACCAAGTGTACCTATTTTTAGTATCACACCGGCAAACTGTTCTGCTTCCGACGGCATTATTACAATTACTGCACCTAATGATGGCGTTTTATATAGTTTTAATGGCGGAAATACTTATCAGAAAGAGAATATTAAACTCGGACTTTCTCCAAACACCTATTCTTTGATTGTAAAAGATGCGAGTAGTGGTACTTGTTTTTCAGATAAAGTCTCGGCAGTTGTTAATTCGGCAGTCAGTAAAGGCTTACATATACCTGATGATAATTTTGCTGCCGCCATTCGCCGGACTTGCAATTCTTGCATAGATGCTTGCAATAATTTAACGTCTGCAGCTTCTACTCAAACTTATTTGTATGCAAGTTATAGTGGCATAAAAGATTTAACCGGTATTGAAGGATTTCCGGCTTTAACTGATTTACAATGCGGCAACAATCAATTGTCAGTTATTACTTATTTACCTCTAAATTTGACAAATCTTTTTTGCAGTAACAATCAATTATCAATATTGCCGGCTTTACCAAAAACTTTGACAACGCTACAATGCGACAATAATAAGTTGAAAATTATACCGGATTTGCCAACCGGTTTGAGTTACATTAATTGCAGCTATAATGAACTATCATCTTTACCGGCTTTGAACAATATTCAAAACTTAGTTTGTTATAATAACCGGCTTACGTCGCTTCCGACCTTGCCAAATAATTTGCAATTTTTGAATTGCAGCAATAATCAACTTTTATCTCTACCGTCTTTACCTAACGGTTTTCAAACTTTGTATTGCAACGGAAACAATATTAACTGTTTACCAACTTTACCGGCAACTCTATCTTTTCTTATGCTTGATAGAGACAAAATATATTGCTTGCCTAATAGCACCAACGCCAATATTTATGATACTAATTATAATTATTTAAAACTACCTGTCTGCGGTAACGTGAACGCAACAGTTACCCAACCGGATTGTATAACATCTACTGCTACAATAACAATTGCACCGCAAATCGGTGCGACTTACAGCTTTAATGGCGGTAGTACTTTTCAAAAAGAAAATTATAAAAGCGGGCTTATAACCGGCAATTATGCGTTAATAGTTAAAAATACGGTCAGTACGTGTGGGGCGGGTATAGGTACTGTAATTGTTAATGAAGTACCTATACCACCTGCTAAACCTACTTTTACTGTAACACCATCAGATTGTTCGTCGAATTATCCAAACGGCAGCATAACGATAAATTCGCCTTCAACCGACGTTCTATATAGTTTTGACGGAGGCAATTCGTATGAATATTTTAATAACAAAAAATTTTTGGGATCAGGTACATATAAGCTTGTCGTAAAAGATATAAAGAATGCTAATTGTTTTTCGGAAAAAGTGTCTGCAATTGTCGAACCTAAAGGAACAACGAGTGGTATTCATATTTCCGATCCAAATTTTGCGGCTGCTATTCGTATGTATTACAACTGCCCTTCTTGCATTGATCCTTGTAATAACTTGACAAAAGATGCCGCCAACTTAAAAAATTTGTACGTCAACTATTCACTCATTTCCGATTTGATGGGTATTGAAGGTTTTACCGGATTAGATAGGTTATATTGTAATAACAATCTTTTACAAACATTGCCGGCAATGCCTAATAGTATAACTTATTTAGATTGCAGCAATAATCAATTAAAATCTATAGTATCCTTACCAAACAATTTACAAACTTTATATTGTTCAAATAATCAACTGTCAAGTTTACCGACATTACCAAGCAATTTAATCAGCTTGTATTGTTATAATAACAATATTAGCTGCTTACCTTTTTTACCTGCTTTGTTGCATTATCTAATTATTGATGAAAATAAGATTTCCTGTGTACCGAATGATGTATCCGGATTATATCCTTATAATGCTAATTACGAATACGTATACAAGCCTCTTTGTGAAAATCTCTACGCACCTCAGATAAATATAAGACAACCGGATTGTTCAACACCAACGGGTATAATTACAATAAGCCCTCGAGAAGGTGCAACTTATAGTTTTGACGGCGGCAAGAATTTCACTTCAGAATACATTAAAACCGATGTTAAACCAGGTCAATATACAGTATTTGTAAAATACAGTTCGGGGTGTATTGCTTCGGCATCAATAATAGGAAAAGTTTGGGAAGCTCCAAATGTTCCAAGCGTACCAAATTTTACAACAATTCCGCCAACTTGTACCTTGTCAACAGGTACTATTACTATTACATTTCCCACAACCAATGTAATGTATAGCTTTGATGGCGGCACAAAATTTCAAGACAGTAATTTCAAAAACGGACTTCTTCCCGATACTTATAAAATTGTTGTTAAAGACAAAGCAACAGGTTGTACTTCGAGTATATTGGCAAAATTAGAAATACCGAAAATTGATCCGCCAACTATTTCGGCATTACCTGAACCAACTACAATAAATTGTCCGACCACACCCACTTTCACTACACCAAAAGCAAAAGATTTTTTCGGACTTGTACTAACACCAACTTATAGCGACAAAATAACTGCGGGTAATTGTTCAGGCAATTACAGTATAACACGTACTTGGACGGCAACGGACGGTTGCGGAAAAACTTCGATGACAAGTCAAACGATTACCGTTCAAGATATTTCATCTCCCGTCATTGCGCCGCTCCCCAAAGAAAGTACGATTGATTGTCCGCTATCACCCGTTTTCGCGCAGGCAACGGCAAACGATGCGTGCGGCAGCGTGAATTTATCTTTCAAAGATGTAACGACCGTCGGAAATTCTCCGAATGCTTACACGATTACGCGCACCTGGACGGCAGCCGATGCCTGCGGCAACAGCGCGGCGGCAAGTCAAATCATTCGCGTGCGCGATATGGATCAACCGTATATTTACAAAGACGGCGCGGTTTTGATTGCATCGCAAGGAACGAAATATCAATGGTATTCGGGTGAGGTGCCGCT
>JAYTIA010000740.1:0-2712 GCA_043732145.1 Saprospiraceae bacterium | reverse complement strand
TCAAATTCAATCCTAATTTATCTTTTGAAGGCAAATTATTGGAACGACTTAATTTTCGTCCTTGTTCATTATGTTGTGAAGTAGAAAAAAATAATTTTGCCACAGTCTCATTGCCTCAACTTGTAACGAACGAAGACTTACCGTTCTAACTAAATCTATAATCAACTTTATAATGGGGTATGTAAAATATATATTAAAATAATTTTACTGTTATTTTTTACAGAATTTTATATTTTTTCTTTAAAATATTTTAAGCAATAATACAATCATCAATTACGGTTCAGAGCTAAAGTTGTATAATTCAGTAAACACAGTTCTGTTATAAAAAGCTAAAAAAGCTAAAATATGGGAAATTTCAAAAACTTAGAATCTGAATTTATTGAAAGAACGTTGAAAGTAATTGCTCAATATGAAGTTAGGCAAAAAGGATATAATTTTGACGAACAGTACAATCCTACACTTCTAATCAATTGTTTGTTAGGGCTTATTGTTTTACCAAAGGAGAGAACGATTACCTATTTACCCACAGATAGACTTTTAAACAAGTTAAAAACTGATATGGGATTTCAATATCAACTTTTAATCCGGACTTTATCTATTTGAAAGACTTAATTGTAGCATTACGGCATGCAATTGCCCATTTTAATATTGAATTCCACTCCAAAGACGACAAATTTTTAATTGATAGAATCGAGTTTAAAGGCAAAGAAAAAGACAATGATTATTTAATAGCTACTTTTGAACCAAATGAATTATTGTATTTCATTCGTTATTATGCTGATTGGGTGCTAAGTAATATTCGAGCTAATAATCCATAGATACCCACAACTTTAACATTATCTTTCATTTAAAACTCCACATTCTCATAAACATCACTCACCGCTAAAACGATACCGAGAGATTTGAGCGCAATATTAGAATTTTCAACTCCATGCGAAGTAATCCGCCAAAGATCGTCTGCTTCGCGGAATCGGGTTTCAATGTTTATTTTTTTAGGGTCTATCAAAATATATTCTTTAAAAGAAGGAATGGATTGATACAAATCGAATTTCGCGGTTCTGTCATAAAGTCCGGTTTTGCGTGACAGCACTTCCACCACAACTAACGGATTCAACAAAATATCTTCTCTGTTCTGATAAAAAATTGGTTTTTCGAAAATAACCAAGGCATCCGGATAGACCGCAACATTTTCAGCTTCCACGTATATTTTTTGCCCGTCACCTAGAACTATATATTTTTTTTCCAATGGTTTTAAAGCGTTGCGTAAAGCGTGTGCAGTATTCATTGCAACGAGGTTATGATTATATTTTGCGTTGGGCATCTTTACAATAATTCCGTTATAAAATTCATGCTTGTCCTTCGAACGTTCTCCGCGATCAAGGTATTCCCATAAAGTATAAACCTTAGGAACAACAGATATATTTTGTCCCGCTTTTTCGGCAACTGCAATTGAATTACTCATTTGAAAATTTTTTACAAAGATAAAGAAAAAAATTAAAACCTACACTTCATAAACCCGCTTACCGTAATTTTGCAATTTCAAAAATGAAAATCTCCCAAATAAATCCAAAATCTAAAATCGTAAATATGCCCGGTAGTACTTTCGGAAACGTTTTTAAAATTACAACTTTCGGCGAATCGCACGGAAAAGCGGTGGGCGTAATTATTGACGGTTGTCCGGCAGGATTGGCGATTGACGAAAATTTTATTCAACACGAATTAGATCGCCGTCGTCCCGGACAATCGAAAATTGTGACGCAGCGCGACGAAGCAGATAAAGTTTTTATTCAAAGCGGTGTGTTTGAAGGCATATCCACCGGTCATCCGATAAGTCTCGTGATTTACAATGAAGACCAACGCTCGAAAGATTATTCGCACATCGCAGATAAATACCGCCCGTCTCATGCCGATTTTACTTATCAAGAAAAATACGGTGTACGCGATTATCGCGGCGGCGGACGTTCGTCGGCGCGCGAAACGGCGGCGCGTGTTGCCGGCGGGGCAGTTGCTAAAATGCTTTTGCAATACTTCGGCATCTCCATCAATGCCTATGTTAGTCAAGTCGGACACATTGCTGTCGAAAAAAATTATCTTGATTTAGATTTTTCAAAAATTGAAGATACACCCGTGCGATGTCCGGATCTAGAAGTTGCGGAGCGCATGATTACTTTAATTCAAGAAATAAAAAAAGCCGGAGATACAATCGGCGGTGTTACGACTTGCGTCATAAAAAATTGTCCGACAGGTCTCGGTGAACCCGCGTTTGACAAATTGCACGCCGATCTGGGCAAAGCTATTCTTTCCATCAATGCGTGCAAGGGATTTGAATACGGTTCCGGTTTTGCAGGCGTTGCGATGCGCGGTTCGCAACACAATGATGCGTTTTATGCCGAAAATGATAAAGTACATACTAAAACAAATTTTTCCGGCGGTATTCAAGGCGGTATATCCAACGGAGAAGATATTTATTTTCGCGCCGCCTTCAAACCTGTCGCGACAATTATTCCGGCGCAAGAGTCAGTGAATATGAAAAACGAATCGGTTGAAGTTGTCGGCAAAGGCAGACACGATCCTTGCGTTCTTCCGCGCGCCGTTCCGATTGTTGAAGCAATGGCGGCGTTGGTGGTGGCTGATCATTTATTGCGGTTAAGACTTTCAAAGGTTTGAGGTGTAAACCGGAACAACACCAACCACTACAAAAACTACTCGAAA
>JAYTIA010000739.1:0-7178 GCA_043732145.1 Saprospiraceae bacterium | reverse complement strand
TGACATCGTTGCCAGAATAATTATTCCACCTGCCGAATTACCAATCGGTATCATCACCGCGATTGTCGGCGCGCCTATTTTTATTTTTATTTTGATGCGACGGGAGGGAAAAAATGTATAAATTTGTAATAGCAAATTAATAATAATTATAGAAGCCCAAAAGACTTAATAAATTATGAAGAAGATTAAAAAAGAAAAAACTTTTGATGTAGTCAAAATGATGCGTGACATTAGGGATCAAATTAGTATTGAAACTCAAAATATGAGTTTTGAGGAGTTGAAAGCGTATATTAAAAAACAATTGGAGAAAAGTAAAATTCAATTTATTGAGAAATAATTTCAATTTATTAGTTTGTAAGTAATTAGGGCTTTCTTACAAAATTTAAAAAGTATTTCGCAACGTTTTTTATGAAATTAATCGAATTTCTGCCTTTTGAAAATTACGTATTAACGACAAAACTTTCACCTGATGAAATTTTGAAACGTCTTTCCGAAAATATTGAACCCAAAAAAGGTTTTAGTTTTTCACTCTTTGGAACTAAATTTACAAAAACATATAAGGGTCAAATCAGAGACACATCATTTTCGATGCAAGGAAATATCAATTATCGAAATTCATTTTTACCGCAAATTACCGGGCTGGTCTCCTCTGATTTTGGGCAGACACAAGTAAATATTAAAATGAGGCCTGAAATATCTGTATTAATTTTTATGTCAATTTGGTTAGGTGTGGCCGGATTTATGTGTATTATGATTGCGATTTTTTGTATTTCGGATGGAATTTTTCCGTTTCCAATAATCCTTCCATTACCTTTTTTTGCATTCGGATACTTAATAACTTTTTTCGGCTTTAAAACTGAAAGTAAAAAATCAAAAGAATTTTTAGCTCAACTTTTGGAAGGTGTTGAAAAGCGATAGTATTTATTTTTATCGCCCAAATATACACGTTTTATGAGCGATAGAAATACTTTTTACCGCTCATTTTAATAGTGTTAAAACAAAATTAGAAAATTAGCCGGGTTTATTCGAGCTTTTGCTTTTTTTTATCACCGGTTTATTATAATTTTGATTTAAGATGCTAGATAAGTTTTTTTTAATACTCGATACACTTGCAACTTAAATTTGCCATTTTTATAAATTTTTGATAATGAGAACTGTACTATTTTTACTAAGCATGATTCTTTGTACTTCAGTTACAAAAGCACAATTTCAAACGTCTATACCACCTATTGCCGAAAAAAAACAACACCTGCGTACATTACATGGAGATACTGTTTTAGATAATTATTACTGGATGTATGATTATTTCGGTAAAGGACCTGACAGTACAAAAGTTGTTGACTATTTAAAAGCTGAAAATGCGTATTTAGACGCGACAATGAGCAGCACAAAAAAACTTCAAGACGATTTGTTCACCGAGATGAAAGCTCGCATAAAAGAAAAAGATGAAAGTTTACCCGTCTTTAAAAATGGTTATTATTACTATTCTCGAACTGAAGTCGGCGATCAATATTATAAATACTGCCGAAAAAAAGAAAGTCTAACTGCTAAAGAAGAAATTTTGTTGGACGTTGATAAAATGGCGAAAGGGCATTCTTATTATAGTGCTACCGGTTTTGATGTCAGCGAAGATAATAAATTGCTTGCCTTTGGTGTAGATGAAGTCAGTCGCAGACAATACACTATTTATGTAAAAAATTTAGAAACAGGAGAATTACTGTCCGATGCTGTTGCTAACACAGAAGGAAGTCCTGTTTGGGCTGCCGACAATAAAACATTTTTTTACACTTCTAAAAATCCGGTAACACTTTTATCCGAAAAAATAAAACGCCACGTTTTAGGCACCGATGCCTCAAAAGATGTGTTGGTCTACGAAGAAAAAGATAAAAGCAATTATATTGGAGTAGGCAAAAGTAAAAATAACAAATACATTTTCATCCACTCACAAGCCACTATGAGTGCGGAAGTAAGAATGATTGATGCCGGCAAACCAACCGATGACTTTAAAGTTTTTGCACCACGCATGAAAGATGTGCTTTACGATGTCACACCATTGTCAGACAGATTTTTAATTCGTACAAACAAAGACGGTGCAAAAAATTTTAAACTGATGACTTGCCCATTAGACAAAACTGATGCCGCTCATTGGACAGAAGTAATACCGCATCGCAATGATGTGTTGCTGCAAGGTGTGGAAGAATTCAAAGATTTTATTGTACTGAATGAACGCAAAGACGGCTTGGTCAAATTGCGCATTCGGAATTTAAAAGACAATACTGAACATTATTTAGATTTTGGTGAAGCTGCTTACTCTGCCGGTATAGGTGGTAACGAAGAATTCAACAGCACAACGTTGCGTTACCGATATACATCATTGGTTACGCCTTCGTCCACATACGATTATAACATGGCTACTAAAGAAAAAAAACTGATGAAACAGCAGGAAGTATTGGGCGGCTATGACGTTAACGATTATATGACTGAGCGATTAACGGCTACCGCTAAAGACGGTACAAAAATTCCGGTCTCGTTGGTTTATAAAAAAGGTTTCGTGAAAAACGGTAATGCGCCGTTGTTACTCTATGCATACGGCAGTTATGGAGCCAGCACCGATGCCACTTTTAATAGTACGCGTTTAAGTTTGTTGAATCGCGGCTTTGTTTTTGCAATTGCACACATTCGCGGCGGACAAGAAATGGGTCGGCAGTGGTACGAAGACGGAAAATTGATGAAAAAGAAAAATACTTTTACGGATTTCATAGATTGCGGTGAATTTTTAGTGCGCGAAAAATATACTTCTAAAGCGCATTTGTATGCGCAGGGCGGTAGTGCCGGCGGTTTGCTTATGGGTGCCGTTGTCAATATGGCTCCAAGTTTATGGCATGGCGTTATCGCACAAGTTCCTTTCGTAGATGTTGTGAATACAATCCTTGATGAAAGTATTCCGTTAACTACGAATGAGTTTGATGAGTGGGGTAATCCAAAAAATAAAGATGCCTATTTTTATTTGAAAAGTTACAGTCCTTATGAAAATATCGAACAAAAAAATTATCCGAACCTTTTAGTCACAACCGGCTTGCACGATAGTCAAGTACAATACTTTGAACCGGCAAAATGGGTTGCCAAACTACGCACTCTGAAAACGGATAAAAACGTTTTGCTGCTGCATACCAACATGGAATTTGGTCATGGCGGTGCGAGTGGGCGTTTTGATTATTTAAAAGATGTAGCTTTGAATTTTGCTTTTTTAATGACTTTGGAAGGGATCATAAGTAATGCCAAATAACAAATTATACATGAAACGAGAACCAATCATGAAATTTGAACCAATACGCATTGACGAAGACAAAACCGAAGAAATTTACGCCAATCCGGATTGTCAAAGCATTTTCGAATCTTACCCGGCATACTATTACAAAGTCGGATACAATCCGCCGTGGATTGGTTATTTTGTCATACGTGGCGGTGAAGTTGTAGGAGTCGGCGGTTTTGTCGGAAAACCAAAAGACAACGAAGTTGAAATTGCTTACGGTACATTTAAAGATCATGAAGGTCAAGGTATCGCTTCTTATGCATGTCAACAACTGATAACGATTGCTAAAACAACTGACTCCAATATTGTAATAACGGCAAAAACAGAACCGCGAGAAAATGCTTCCACAAAAATTTTATCGCGTAACGGTTTTGAATTTACCGGTATTGTTCAAGACGAAGAAATTGGTGACGCTTGGAAGTGGGTACAGAAACAAACATTTTTCAGGTAATCTATTAACGTAATCACGAAACATGAAACACAACATAAAATCGGTAAGAGCTTTCATAGGTTCAAAAAACTTTGACGAATCGCGGCAATTTTACAAAGATTTAGGTTTTGAAGAATCGGTAATTGACCGCGGTATGTCTTACTTTAAGATTTCCGAAAAATTAGGTTTCTATTTGCAAAACGCTTATGTCAAAGATTGGATAGAAAATTCAATGATTTTTCTTGAAGTAAATAATGTTTATGAATACTTGAATGAAATACAAAATCTCGGACTACAGAAAAAATACGAAGATGTAAAATTATCGACCGTTGTAGAAAATGACTGGGGAAAAGAATTTTTTATGCATGATCCTGCCGGCGTGCTTTGGCATTTTGGTGCGTTTAATTAAAAATTATGTGGATAGGACTTAACGCTTAATGATAACATTATCTGAACCCGAAAATGGAACCTATCATTGAAGTCGCTCAATTTTTTATTTTTTTGTTGTAAACGTTTGATTTCTTCATACTCATCGGCTTTTCAGATAAAATCGAAACTTTTTTACGAGACTAAATGATATTTATTTCTCACTTCTTAATTAAAACCGCATCAATGCGCGGCAAATTACAATTCAAACATTTCCACTCATCACCAAAATTTTCGGAAATATATAAATTACCGTTAGTAGTGCCGAAAGCCAAAGTATTTTTATAAATATCGAAAGCGTGTCGGAAAACAATATCGAAGCAATTTTTTTGTGGTAAACCTTTACGCAGTCGTTGCCAAGTTTCGCCACCGTTTTCTGTTCTGCACACACACAAAGCCAAATTGTGCGGTAGGCGCAGTTCGTCACTCATTGCCGGAATTACCCATCCGCGCAACGGATTTTCGTGGTCAATTGCCAATGCGAAACCGTAATGTGCTAAATTCGGTATTGGGTATTCGGTATTCGGTTTTTTATTTTTCTCTGAAACATCTTGCCAACTTGCGCCGCCGTTTGTGCTGCGAAAAATGCCGCAATGATTTTGCTGCCACAAAACATCCGGAGTACTTTTACACGCTAATAATAAATGCGGATCGTGACCGACTTCTACATTCGGATTAGGTAAATATGTCGCTTTCAATCCGATATTGCGCGGTTGCCACGATTGTCCTGCATCGAGCGTTTCAAAAACGCCGGCACAACTGACAGCAATATAAATATGATTACTGTTGCGCGGGTCAACGACGATGGAATGAATAAAAGGTTCGTCTTTTCCGGCACCGAACCACAATTCGCTCCGCGACGGATGCTGCCATAAACTTTCTACCAATTGAAAGGAGTTCCCGTTGTCGTGCGAATGAAACAAGCCGCCCGGTTCAGTACCGAGCCAAAGTTCGTTGGGTTTATCGTTGCCTGCACTTGCCATACACCAAATTAATTTTAGGGCGGCGGGTTTACCGTTTTTTAGATGTGCGTTTGCCGGATAACGCGGTGCCGATATTTGTTCCCAAGTTTTTCCGAAATCGGTTGAGCGGTGCAACTTTTGTCCCCAATGCCGATGCGGTGTTCCTGCCCACCATGTATCGGTGCGGTCATCCATAAAAACCATAGACACCGGAAGCCCGACGAAATAAACATCTTTCACACGCCAAGCACGTTGTTTTTTTTCAAAAACGAGTAAGCCTTTCGCTGTGGCAACAAGTAATAACATATTTTGGGTTTTGAATTTAGATTTTGGAATTGCCGGTCTCATTTACCCACTGAATGCAACGCAGGGCGTTGGTGTTACAGTCGTTATCGTTGTATTTTTTTGACAATTACAGGCTAAAAATGAAATACAAAAAATGACAAGGAATATTTTTTTTCAGAATAGAATATTTTAAAATAAAACTACAATTCACTAGATTTTAAGTTAAACAATATTCATTTATCACTCTATGACAAAAAACTTCTTCCCTCTAAAATCTTGTGAATCGTTATTTAAAAAAAAAAGGTTTAATACAACTGGCTAGGAAAAAAAATCGCTCAAAATTGTATATTTTTCTGTTATTTTTCGTTAATAAGTTCGTCTTGAATAAGTTTAGTAATTAAATAAAACGTACGCATCTTTGAGTGGTTATAAAAACTTTTAAAGTTGCGCCAAAATAAAAATAATCAGATACAACAATGCAGAAAGAATTATCTAAAATCCTATTAGCAATCTTGTCATTTCTTTTAATAACCGTGACAATTCACGCTTCAACGAATGAACCCGGTTACGATATTAAAATAAAATTGACTAGTTACAGCAATGATACACTTCTGCTGGGTTATCAACTCGGCGGACAATCGTATATTAAAGATACGGCTTTAATTGATAAAAAAACCGGCGTTTATACTTTTAAAGGTGCAAAAAAATTGGAACCCGGTATTTATATCATTGTCATGCGTCCCGACAATTCTTTTTTTCAAGTAGTGATTAACGATGAGGAACAGACTTTTTCGCTCGATACTGATGCTAAAGAATACTATACGAATGCGAAAACCAAAAATAATAAAGACAATTCGGTTTTCGTAGATTACATGAATTATTTGTCTGAGAAAAGAAAACAATCTGAAGAAATTGCCAAACTTAAAAAAACGGATTCGGTTGGTATGGTGAAAAAATTGGCAGTTTTAGATGAAGAAGTAAAAGTACATCAAAAAGAATTGATGTCTAAATATCCGAAATCCATAACAGTAATGTTAATGCGCTCTGCAACTGAGGTAGATGTGCCTAAGTTTGAAGAGATAAAAGATAAGGATAAAAATAGTATGGCGCAGTATATTTATTACAAACAGCATTATTTTGATAATTATGACATGGCAAATCCGGCAATTTTGCGCACACCGGTTTTGTATCCGCGCATAAATAATTATTTAGAAAAATTAACGCCGGCACATCCGGATTCAATTCTTGAATCGTTGGAACGTATTTTCACACTTTTAAAACCGAATAAACCGGCTTTTCAATTTTATTTTATTGAGTATTTGAACAAATATATCAAATCGAATGTGGTTGGTTACGATGCCATTCATGTTGCTTTGACAAAAAAATACATTGAAAGTGGTTATTGTGACGATTTTATTCCGAAAGACAATAAAGAAAAATTGGTAGAAAATGCCAATCATATATTCCCGACACTCATCGGAAAAATTGCGCCGAACATTCGCACTTTTCAAGCCGATAGTACACCAATTTTTTTGCACGATATTAAAGCGAAATACACCGTTTTATTTTTTTTCGCGCCTGATTGCGGCCATTGCCAGAAACAATCGCCTTTTCTGGTAGAGTTTTATAAAAAAATAAAAGCCAATAATTGGAATATAAAAGTTGTAACGGTTTGCACGTTCAAAGGCACTGACAAAATGCCGGAGTGTTGGAAATACGCAAAAGAAAAAGGTTTCGACGGTTTTATCAATACGATTGATCC
>JAYTIA010000738.1:0-18710 GCA_043732145.1 Saprospiraceae bacterium | reverse complement strand
GTCGCGCCGTTGAATCGCGCGGCGGATCGAAACGTCCGCAATTGAGTGATTTGCGCGAATCGGGTGCGATAGAACAAGATGCAGATATCGTAGGATTTATTTATCGTCCGGAATACTATCAAATTTTGGAAGATGAAAACGGTAATTCGACTAAAGGTATGGCGGATATTATTATCCAGAAACACCGGAACGGTTCGCTCGGCGATGTGCATTTGCGTTTCAAAGGCGAGTTTTCAAAATTTATGGACCCCGAAGATTTTAATTTAATGACTCTTGGGTCGGATGCGAATTTACCGGCAAATAATATGATTACGCGCTCATCGAAAATGAATGATGAAGATATACCTTTTTAATTGAAAAAATTTAACCGCATATGCACATAGTTTCGATGTTAAAAACTATGCGCCTATGCGGTTAAAATAAAAACGTTTACAATGTTTTTTATTTTTCATTGAGCTCTCTAAAACGGTATTTATACAAAATAGATTAATTTTGCGTTCTATAAAAAATATTATTTTGATAACGCAAACGATTTATTTTTTCATTTTTCATTTTATTTTTTTTCAAAAAAATATTTTTAATTTTTTTTCAAAAAATTTTTTGAAAAAAAAATATGTGCTTCTTTTTTTGTCGTGTGGTTTTACGCATTTTATTTTTGCGCAAAATCCTACCCAATCGCCACCTACTCCGCCAACTAATTTTCCTACACAAAACACAAACGACCCGAACGACACTACCAAAGTACAAATTTTAAACGCACAAGTACTCACGTTCACGCTTTTGAAAAACGAGCAAGTGCGCAAACTTGTCGGCAATGTACGCTTGAAAGATAAAGATGCGATTATGTTTTGCGACTCTGCTATTCTGGACAATGCGAATAATGTCGTTGCACGCGGCGGTGTCGTGATTAAGCAAGGCGATTCGGTGAATGTGTTTTCCGATTCTTTGCATTACTTCGGTAACACGCGACAAGCGGATTTGTTCGGCGATGTGATTTTGAAAGATAACGACAAAAAATTATTCACCTCAAAACTGCATTACGACCTCGCACAAAAAATTGCCACTTACGTTGTACCGGCAACACTCGACGACGGAAAATCGCAACTCACAAGTCGGCGCGGCGAATATCGCGTCATTCAACATGAAGCCTTTTTTAAAGATCATGTAATTGTGGTGAGTAAAGACGTGCAGATAAAAACAGATACCCTGCGTTTTAATACAGAAAAAAACATCGCTTATTTTCTCGCACCGACTTTGTTTTATATGAAGGATTCGGCGCGATTTTATACGGAATCCGGTTATTATGATTTAGATAAGGACCAAGCCGAGTTCACAAAAAAACCGCAATACGAAAAAAAATTGCAAATCGCCACCGCCGACACGATGTATTATGACGGCATCACAAATCTTTTAACGCTGCAAGGCAATGCCGTTTCACATGATTCAATCAGAAATGCGACAGCGAATACGATTGTTTACAACAGAAAAACCGAAGAAACTTTTTTGAAAGGCAATGCTTATTTCAAAGACACGTCGCAAACCGTAAAATCGGATACGATTTTGTACGACGTAAAAGCGAAAACTTATCGCACGCGCGGACGAACCAATATCGTGAACGGTAAACAATTAATTGATGCAGATGTAATTGATTTTGAATCGAAAGACAGTGTAGGTGTCGCGCGCGGTAATGTTTTTTGGCAAGATACATCGGCAAAAACCACTTTACGATGCGAGGTGATGCAATACGACCAAAAACGTGATTACATAAAAGCCTTCGGCAAGCGACCCATTTTGTCATCGTTGGTAGAAAAAGATACGCTTTGGATGCGCGCCGATACGATTATTACTTTTAAAGAAAATGTCCTCGATACCGCACGCACGTTGCTCGGTTTTAAACACGTACGAATGTTTAAAAAGAATTTTCAATCAGTGTGCGATTCGTTGGCTTATGTGCAAAAAGATTCTGCGTTCCGATTGTTCCGTGACCCCATCGTTTGGTCAGATACGGCGCAACTTTCCGGCGACACCATTCGCGTTTTGATGCACGATAGAAAAATTGATAAAGTTTTGCTCGATCAAAATGCGTTCATCATTAACTCCAAAGACGAACATTTTTTCAACGAAATAAAAGGCAGGCACACGACCGCGTTTTTCGAGCAAGATTCTTTGCGCCGCATTTTAGTCGAAGGTAATGCGGAATCGCTTTATTACGTCACCGACGACCACAACGCTTATGTGAGCGTAAATAAATTGGAGTGTTCGGAAATGCTAATTTACCTGAACAGAAATAAAGTAGATAAAATAAAATTTTTCAAACAACCCAAAGGCAATATGATTCCTATGAAACAAGCCGACCACGACGGTTTAAAATTCAAAGGTTTTAAATGGCAATCGGCACGAAGACCGAAGAATAAGGATGATTTGTGACAAAAAAAATCGCGCCGAGAAATCAATTTTCTGCGCGATTTTTTTTACCTTCATTAACAACTAACCATTCATCGCTGCCAAAAAAGCTTCTTTTCGCCGTCGCGCGATTGGGATTTTTATACCGGTGTTTAAAACAACAAAATCACCATCGGATTGCTTTAGCAATTGCTTTACCATAGAAATGCGAATGATATGAGATTGGTGAATACGAAAAAACAGTTCTGATACCGGTACATTAATTTCAAAATCTGAAGTTAAGTGATCAAAGTTTCCCAAATTTGAAGACACCATAATTTTTTCTCCTTTAATCGTCTCAATCGTTGTATAACTTCCCGCTGATTCTAAGCGAATAATATCGGCAATGGGTAAAAAATGAACGCCTTCGGCTGTATGTAAAACCAATTTATCTGCCTTGCGATTTTTATTGGTGGCGAGTAATTCAGCAATTTGTTTTTGAAAATCCGTTGAAGATTGTCCGTTTCTAATTTTATCCACAACTCGTTTTAGTTCATCACTTCCGACGGGTTTCAACAAATAATCAAGTGCATTGACTTGAAAAGCTTTAATCGCAAACTGATTGAATGCAGTCGCAAATACTATGGCATATTGAGGCGGCGGCAAAGCTGCCAAAACTTCAAAGCCTGTGCCGTCTTTGAGATCAATGTCTAAGAAAACAGCATCGGGTTTTACGTTTTGAAGTAATTCTATAGCACTCGCTCGACTGTCAGCTTCTCCTATTATGCGACAATCCGGCACCATATCAATCAACATTTCGCGGAGTAAAATGCGTGCATCGAATTCATCGTCAATGATACAAATATTGAGCATAAATTATGGTTGCAAATGATGATTAGGAAAATTTCACGCTTTTTCAATACGAATTTTCAGTCGTACAACTGTACCCAGAACGTTTCCGTGTACACACTGTATTGGTTCAATCCGGAAATCTTCGGGAATATTTCTTCCGTTGTGTAACGCCAATCTTTTTTGTGAAAGTGCAATACCTACAACTGTTTTTTCTCGACGCGCTCCTTCCTCGCGATTCTTTAACAACGAACTCTGACTCATTTCAAGTTTTGAAAATGTTTTTTTATCGGTGAAAGTGTCGGAGAGGGCGTTTATTTTAAAATTTTTATCAATACCTTTCCCATTGTCCCTTATTTCTACTTTTAAAAAATCTGCTTCAGCCTCAAACAGCACATCAATTTTTGCTGTCTTGTCCATAGATTCAAAACCATGCTTTAAAGCATTTTCCACAAAAGGTTGAATGAGCATCGCCGGGATTTCTGTATTAAAACTATCAACAGATGCGTCGACATGAATCGTAAATTCTAAATCTTCTTTGAACCGCAATTTTTCTAACGATAAATAATTATTCAACGTTTCGACTTCTTCATCAATCGAAACTTTGCCGCGTCGCGTAGATTCCAATGTAAAGCGAACCATTTTGGCGAAGCGACTCAAATAAGTCATTGCTTCGTCTTTATCACCGTGATGAATGAGCAACTGAATAGAATTTAAACAATTAAAAATAAAATGCGGATTCATCTGTGTCGCCAAAGCCGAGCGTTCAAGGTCGTTGATATGTAGTTGTAGGACGTTTTCAGTTTTGAGAGCGTTGATGCGACTTCGGTTATATAAATAAACACCCAGAGCGGTTGCAGTCAGTAAAATGAAACGAAACCACGCAGTTGCGTACCACACCGGACGCACAATAAACGGAATAATAAGAGAAGAACTCCAATTGCCCATTTCATTTTGGGCTTGAACTTCAAAGCGATACGCGCCCGACGATAACGCAGCCAAAGCAACAGTCCGATTAATTGTATGCCGCCATTGCGCTAAAGTATCAAGACGATAACGATAAGAAATTTTGCCAAACATTCGGAAATTAATTAGATTCCAATTCAATTCAACATCATTTTCGTCGTGTTCAAATAAAAAAGAGGGAAGTAAATCCGGCAATTGTTTTTTTCCGGCAACAATTTTTTCTAAAAAAGGAATGGCAGTCGAGGTGTTCGACAGTCTATCATTATAAAAAACTAAACCCTTTCGTGTTGCTAAAAAAACACCGGCAGCGTTGGGTGCTATATCTTTGATTTCGTTTGTCGGCAAACCTTGAAACATCGTAATCGGTTGAACAGCCCACTGTCCATCGGATTGTTCACTCAATTTGTGCAGACCGGCTACCGTTCCGACCCAAATATTGCCTTTTGCATCGGCGGCTAAATTGTCAATCATATCTGTGAGTAAACCGTTTTCTTTGGTGATGTGCGAGGCTCTTTTTTCATCCCAAATCACTAAACCGTTTCCCTTTGTAGCAAATATCAGACGACCATCGGGTAATTCGATAATGTCTTCAATTCGCGTTTGTAAAGCGGCGTGAATAAACGGTGCCGGTGCCAAACTATCATTGTCGAGACGATACAATCCGTTTTGTTTAGCAACCCACAGCCTTTTTTTACTGTCTTCAAAAATAGAAAATATACGACCGGAGACATTGACTGCACTGCTTTTATAGTGTGGGTGAATAATATAACCGGTGGCCTCTTCCAAACCGCCGTTGGTCACTATCCATGCAGCATCTTGTCGGTATCGGAAGTTAATTTTTTTCGCGCCAACTCTGCTTCTTTCATTTGAATTTTCAGGTTTGATAGTCGTTAATTTTCCTTTTTGCCAAGCGCGTAACGAAGTAGTACCGCCGAACAAAAGTTTGCCCTGCGCCTTATCCCACTTCATATCGAAAAGGTTGTCACCAACTAATCTGTCTATTTTTTGGTAAACGCTCGTTGATTTATCAAAGAGACCGACTTCTCCTTGCCAAAAACCGACAAAAACTTTTGATGCGTCAAAATCTGCTACCGCCGTTACGACATCAAAAGGTAACTGCGTGTTGTCGGAGTTAAAAATCCTGACTTTTTTATCGCACAGATAAAACACACCTTTTTCAATCGTCGTTACCCAATAACCTCCGTCTCTATCACGCAAAAAAGTAACGGCAGAAACATCTTTAAGTAAAGTTTGCGGCTCAGTTTTTCCCAAAACGCCGGCATTAGCGAAAACTTTTACGCCGCCGTTTCTGCCTTCGGCTGTCCAAATTTGCCCGTCTTCATCTGTCAGTACATCATAGATAGCATTATCACAAGGTGTGTCCGAGAATTGGTTGTTTTTCTCTTTTCGATGAATACTATGTCTGGTAAAAAGAAACGTAGTTGTTCCTATGGTTTTCAGCCTTGCGTTAGTAATATAATCTGTCGAAGTTAATATTTGAATGAGACCTTGCTCGACGAGTTTTTGTCCTTCATAATTAAATATCGGCAGTTGAAGATGCGTTTCAGGTTTTACGGTGCTATTGATTTTTATTTGAAAAACGACGATATTTTTTTTACCTGATTTAAAAACAAGTAATGCCGGTGCTTGTTGAGCAACAATCAGTTCCGTTTGGCCGCTGTCCGTAATTTTAAGAATACCAAGATTTACGAGACCTAATAAAACATATCCTTCCGAGTTTTCGGATTTTTCAAATCGTGCAAAACCGGCACTCAAGAAAAAAGATTTTTGGTAAGCCTCAATCAAATGATTGTGTTTGAAAGAACGAATACTGTCTTTTTCAAAATAATACAATTTACCCCACATCGAAGAAAACCAAACACGCCCTGTTTCATCCTCTTGAATACAATTAATGACGTTGTCAAGTAATCCTTCTTTCGCGCCAAAATTTTGGAAACTATAACCATCGAATCGGCTCACGCCTTTATCCGTCCCGAACCACAAAAAACCTTTTTTATCTTGAATAACGGTATAAACTTCCGAACTGGGCAGCCCGTCGTTGGTGGTATAGTTACGCCAACCGTACTGTGTCTGTTGTGCATCCAGACGCATCGAAAGAAATAGCAGTGCAGTTATCAGATAGGTTTTCAATGTTTTTATTGGTGTACAGGTAAAATATTGTGTGTCCGTTTTTGCCGAATATAAATTCTTTGTAACCGAATTGTCTGTAAATATAACCGAATATAAATTAATCCGGAAACTTTATTGGATTTAATGTGAACTTGCAGTAAACATTTAAAATTTTATCTTTATCTTAACCTATAACTCAAATGAAAAAAAGTTTTCTTTTTATACTTCTTACAACGCTGTACAGCTTATTACTTACCGGACAAACGCCCTGCCCGAATCTTGTAACAAATAGCGATTTCGAGACAGGTAATATAGCATTTACTTCTGCATTGACTTCAAATTCAAGTTGTGTGCTTAACACTTATGTTGTAAGCACCAACTTCAATCTTAAATGCCAAAATTTTCCGAGTTCCGGTGATCACACGACCGGTACAGGAAAATTTCTCATTGTTCAAGGCGGAACGGCTGTCAATGTTTGGGCTACTACCGTAACGGTTGTTCCTAATACGCCTTATACTTTTTCTTTTTGGTTGGCAAACGCCGTTACAAATACGATGACTTATGCGATGATCGTCAACGGTGTAAATGTGAATCAATTTACGGCGACACAAGCCACACCAACGTGGACAAAATATACTTTCACGGGTGTATGTCCGGCAGGTGTAACAAGTTTGCCTATTGCTATCAAGCAAATAACTTCAGGCGAAGCTTTTACCTTCGGGATTGATGATATTTCTTTTACGGCGTGTAGCAACCCAACCGATTTTCCGGGGTTTAAATGTGGGCAAGCAGTGGTGAGTTGTTTTTCAGGACTTTATCCGGATAAAACAGTTGACCCGAATGGTCCGGTACTTGCGTTGGTAGATGTGCGACAACACGCTACCGCACCACTTGGTGTCAACTGGTCGAATACAAGTTCCGGTATTTACCACAGATCGGATTGGAAAGCTGCTAACATGGGGCAAATTTTTGGTGTCACCATTGATGCACAAAACAATGTTTATGCTGCATCTACTACTATGTATGGTTATTTTTCTCCTTTAACAAATGCAGCTTACGGGAATGTTTATAAAATTGATGCCCTTACAGGGAATTGGACGGTTTTTGCTACTTTGCCTCAAGGTACAACGCCGGCAGGTCTGGGTGATGTTTGGTACGACGCGCTCACCAACAGATTATTAGTTTCTAATTTTTATGACGGAATAATTTACCAAAGTGCGCCGCTAACCGGTAGTCCAACGGGAACTTTTACACCGCTTTATAATTTTAAACTTGATGCATCGGCAACGCCAATCGCAATCAATACACTCAGTCCCGGATTTATCCCGTTAGGTCAACGCGTGTGGGCAATTGCAACAACCGGTACCAAGATGTATTTTTCCGTTTGGAGCGAAGATCGAATACGTACAAACCCAACCGGCAAAAATCAGATTTGGTCTGTGGTAGTGGCAGGTGGCGTTGTAACTCCGGGATCTCTAACTTTGGAACATAATATGTCTGATTTAAACTTAGCCGGTACGAATCAAACTTATAGCAGCCCTGTATCGGATATTCAATTTTCGCAAAGCGGTAAGATGCTCGTCGCAGAGCGCTCGATGAATAATGATTTTGGCGATGCCTCCTCCCTCACTCCCCAATATCAGGCACATGAAGCAAGAGTTATCGAGATAACCCCGCCATTCAATAGCCCGTTAAATGAAAAAATATTTTATGTCGGTAATCCGTATGATAATTCGGGAAGTCTGATAACTCATCACGCTAATTCTTCGGGGGGTATCAGTTACGGATATGAAAGTTTTAATCCGAAAATTACGCCGGTGCCGGTGCAATGCGATAGTATGGTTTGGAGTACAGGTGATGCATTGCGCTATCCCGGTTTCAATATTAAAAAAGATCCTTCAACCGTACCCTGTGGCAGTGGTTTCGGAGACTTTGTTTACGGGCTTGCCGGTATGCGTTCGAGCGGAAACTCCAATATTCCCTCCGCTTCAAACTATGTGAATAAGAGCAGTATTTATATTGACGTGGATGACAATATCTGCGATTATAAAAAATCTCAAATAGGTGATGTGGATATTTTTAAATGCGGCTGCACCACTCATGCTTCTCTGTGTGATTCCATTAAGGTAACATCTGCGCCGTTCAACGGACAGCAAGATACTTGTTGTTTTAAATTGACGGTACACAACCAAAAACCAAATTATTTTACGGCTATACAATTATGTGCGCCAACCGGCGTGAGTATTTCTGCCCCCTCTTCGTTGAACGGGTGGTCTCTTTGCGGGTTTTCATCGCAAATGGTTACGGTTTGTCCGCCGCCTCAACAAGGCTCACCTGTTCCGGTTGGAAATATAGATTTTATTAAATTTTGTCTATCGAATTATCAAAGTGTTCCGAGTCAACAGGTTATTGTAAAATACCTCGGACCTAATTCTGAAGAGGTTTGTCGCGACACTTTAATTTTCAGGTGTACTCAAAAACCCAAATGTCTTAAAGCTACCACTGTTGCGGAATGTGCGGAAAAAGGCACTTACAAGATTACGTTTTGTATTATGTCTAATCTGAACATCGGATTCAATGTAGCTTCATTCGTGCTGAACCCGCAACCGGGCGTTACTTTTACGCCCTCCGTTTTTACCGGACTCAATATCCCGCCGGGACAAACGCAATGTAATTTCGTGACAACCGTTTCGGGACCCGGAGCGACTGACGGTAAAACAATTTGCTTTTCCATAACCGGTCATGCTCAAAATGCCCTGCCAACAGATTGCTGTACGGACACTGTGATGCAAGCCTGTGTGACGCTTCCAATATGTGTCTGCAATAAGGTGAGTGCTTCGGTTATGCCGGTCAATGTACCCGGTGATTCTTGTTGCTGGAAAATTAATTTGACTAATAATTACTCAAATACTTATTTTACAGGCATACAATTAGATATTCTGACACCCGGCGTTGTGTTCGGTGCCGTCAATTTCAATGCCGGTTGGGGGCAGTATTATTCTACCCCAACGCATATCGTTTTCAAAAAATTTCCGATAGTTTCTTATCTCGGAGTTTCATCTACTTTGCCTACATTCTGTCTGTCCGGGATAGACAGTCTGGCTCAGGTGCCGCAAATTATCGTTTTGAAATGGCTCGGGCCAAATGGCGAAGTGGTGTGTGATACTACATTGAAATTTAATTGTCCGCCACCTATCAAGAGCGATTGCGCGGTACTCATCAATCCGAAAATTGACTGTGATCCTAATTCGCCCGGTGGTTATACTTTCTCGTTTCAAGTTTTTAACAACTCAAACGCCGGTTTCTCTGTCAATAAAGTGACGTTAAGCGGTATCACGGGTGGAACGATCTCACCATCACAGTTTTCGATTCCGAGTTTGGCTTACGGCGGAACATCAGGCGTACTGACCACTAATATATTTGGCGCATTACCCGGTTCGCAAGTGTGCTTTTATCTCACAGTACATGATACGGCATTAAACGGGAATGAATTGAATTGTTGTACACATTCGGAGAAATATTGCTTCACGATGCCGACCTGTCCGGACTCGTGTAATTGCGGACCTTTCAATATTTTGTACAGTGTCGGGCATGGACCTTTATTGAAAAAAAACTGTGGCGATACTTTAACTGTACCCGCGTCGCCTAATTTACCGATTTTATTTTTAACATCCTTCCAATGCGTCGGTACAACTTGCCGTACTACCACAGTGGATTGGGTATTGACCGGTCCGCAAGGATTTGTTACGCAATCTATGACAGGTGTAGCTGCGACACCCGGTTTTTCAATCTCTATCACAAATGCTACTTTTTCAATTAGCGGCACATATACGCTGACGATGACAGGGCATTGCGGTACGCACTTGTGTGTTTGCGTGATAAAATTTGTCACCGAAAGTAAAAATTGTTGTCAAGACATCAATGTCTTCAATCAAAACATTGCGAATTTTATATCGGTGACGGTAGACAATGCCAATTGTAAAGCCAAATTGAACATCGGCAACCTACCTATGTGTGATATGATTCAGTGGGTCAACTGGGGACAAGGTCCGCAACAAAACGGTCCGTTTGCAGCCGGTGCTATGCCGATGTACACCTACACCGGAAGCGGCACTTACATCATATCGTTTTTAGTTGTAGAGAAAAATCCGGCAACCGGTGCCATTTGTTTTGAAAAAATAGTGAGAGATACCATCAAGCTCGTTTGCGATACTTGCCAATGCGGTACTTTCTCCGAAATGTTTGTCCGTCCTACTATAGGCGGGCAAAGTTTACAGGTAACTTGTGGTCAGACATTAGCGATAAGCTGCCCGAAACCCGGTTTCAGCATATCTTTCACCGGAAAATTTGAGTGTCAAGGAACAAATTGCCCGGCTCCTACACAAATAAACTGGACGTTGACGGGTCCGAGCGGAACAAATTCGGGAACAATAGGAGCTAATCCTTATTTCTCCTTGCCTATTTTACCAACTTATTTTGGGCTGCCTGGGCTATATACGCTCACATTGCAAGGTAGTTGCGGTGGTAAACTTTGTCCGCCTTGTATTATTAAATTTACGGTTGAGTGTCCGAATTCATGTCCTTGCGACCCTATTGCCTTTCAGAAAGACATCAGCAAAGGTTTTGCAAACATACTTTGGAACAATTCCTGCAAAGCTTGTTTCTCACCCATTGCGCTTACAGATTGCGACATGGTGGAATGGTTTGTCAACGGCATTTCAATAGGAAAGACAGGAGGTACGCAATCTTTTTGCTATACATTTCCGTCTTCCGGTACTTATACTGTGATGATGATCGTGATTCGAAAAAATAGCAACGGGACTATTTGCGCACAAGGCAGCTTTTCAAAAAAGGTGACTGTCACCTGTACTATCTGGGCAGATTGTAGTAATTCAATTTTTGCAAATCCGAAATTCAGTCAAGGTGCAGTAGCGGGTATTCTCGGTGCAGGCGGCACTTCTACCGGTTGGAAAGCACTGTCAGGCAAACCTTATGTGCTGGAAGGCAAACCCGCCGGTACACTTGACGGTTGGGCTATGGCTATAGCCGGCAATCTCGATTCTTCTGACGTGTTGAGTAGTGTTGAGCCGATTTGTTTAAAAAAAGACAGCGGCATGATTACGCTGCGGATGGCGAGCGATCCGGTTCCGGGTGCTGATATTAAATTAGGGAGACATCCACCGCGTGGCAATATCTCAATCCAATTGTATCAAGGTAATACTTTCAATATCAATAACTGCGGCAATTGTTACAAATTAGCTTCTATCATAGATATTCTGCCGTTAGATTCAAGTGACTGGGTGCAGATACAAATCCCTTACAACCTCAGTGATTGGGTGGGGCTTGATTCTTGCGGCACCGGTAAAGGTGGTATCCTTGCACGCCTTGCAGTATTTGTCAACAGCCCACTCGGTAGCAATCAAGGCGGCGTATCAAACGGCTATCGTGCTGAATTGGATAACTTATGTGCAACCGGTCAACTCATATCCGTCAAAAATCCGGATCAACAACTTGCCCTGCGCATCTTTCCCAATCCGAATCTTGGTACGTTCACCGTTGAACTGCCGGCACCGGCGCCGACAAACATGATTTTCCGCGTGACCGACCTTACAGGAAAGTTATTGCAAGAAAAACAAACCAAAATCGGCACTCAAATACAAACAGTGGAAGCCGGCAATTTGCCGGATGGTTTCTATTTTTTGCAAGTCGTTTCAGAAGGAAAAATTATTGCTGTTGAAAAATTTGTGAAACAATGATGTGAGATATAACTTGTTCTTCGCGCTCATTATGGGCGCGAAGAACCTCTCAGAAAAGATTTTTTAAAAAATCTTTTTTCAGTCATAAGAATTTTTAAATCTAATTAAAATGAAACAGGCAGCAAAAAAATTTATTATTATCGCCTTACTTTTTTTAGGCGTTATACCAATGGGAGCACAAAAAAAAGACACTATTTCCGCGATAGACATTAGTTGCAAAAGCGAACTTATTCAGAATGGCGTTTTTTTGAAAAGAATGCCCGATGGCTCGGCTGTTTCTTGGTCAAAAGTGTATGGCAATCCATTATTTAATTTTACAGCTGGTCAAGGGTGCGTTGAGGACGGCTATGTAGAAATTAAAGGCAATCAAATAAAGGGAGATGCAATAGCTCAAGTATTATCAATCAACAATCAAATTAGAACCGGAAAAAAATATAAGCTAACGATAGCTGTTCGGTTTATGGCAAATCTGAATAGCAATGACTATGGAAAAATTAGAGTTATTGCTTTTAATGGTGCATTACCCGCAAGCGGATTACATCCTGCACCGGACGCAAATATTGCCATAATTGGCAGAAGCGGTAAAATTAGGGATTGTGGTGATTGGGCTTTCTTGGAATTTCCTGTATGGAGAGCCAATAAAAATTATCAAAATATTGCAATAAACGCTTTCTCCGACAATCAGACTATGTCCACCGTCTGGATTGATGATGTTACTTTATGCGAAACCGATAAAGAGTTGGATTGTACCGAAGTTCTATTAGATCAAAATAACAAACCAATTGTTCCGCAAGGATATGGTGTTACGCCGGCAGGTTTTAATTGTGCACCCGAAGCAGAAGAAGAAAATAATTATAACGGTAGTCTTCAAGATTTGTACGGATCATTATATGGTTACAACGGCACTGACAATTGGTATTCACAAGCTAAAGATAAATGTTTTTCAATCGGCGGTACATTACCTCCAGAAGTAATTAACTATAATTGCGATGATAGTCTTAAAGCATTGGGTATCAATATGACATGTGACGAATTTCAGAAACAATTGAATAATCCCAATCTTGATTTTCTAAATAATATTCCAAAACCCAATCCTTTACCACCCCTTAAATCGCTTTCTTCCGGTGGTTGCAGTGACTTGCCAACCATAAATAACAATATGGCTTTTAACGGAAAAGATATTATTTTCATACATGGTCTCATGTTAGACCACTTATGTGACCGTGCAGATGGTACAAAGGGTGCAACTTTAAATTGGCCTGATCATCCTGAAGAATTTTATAAAGGCGGGTATTATCATAGTGTTGCTGAAAACAATTGGGAAGGCAATATCGGACACTATATAGAAGGCACAACCGGCATCAGCGGTTATCACAATAGATATTTGATTGTAACTTATAATTGTGCTCAAAGTGCAGAAGTAGCTGTTCATTGTGTGCTTACGCAAATACGAGAAGCGATGGAGAACGGAAAGGGCGTTGTATATGACGACACCGATCAAAGAAAAACTAATTGCTTTGGTCGAGATTATATTTTCATATCCCATTCAACCGGAGCAATTATATCTGATGTCGCTTTATCTATTGCCAATAAAACTAAAACAGACAATGCTTTAAAAGCAAAATATGGGGATATAGGTTTAATTTCAGATAGATGTAGGGGGCGTTTATCCGTTCGGGGTGCTTTATCAGGTAGTAGCCTTGCAACAATAATGGTGAATTTTCAAAGTTCTCAAGTTTTATCGTTTATAGCATCAGAAGCACTTACACGTGGAAAATGTCAGAAACAATTTAACTCTAATGTAGATAGAAGCATGGTTTTAAATAGTATTTTAGTTGATCTGATACCAAAAGTTACGAGAACTAAATGGAGTAGTTATATAAATACTGTACCTGTACCTGTGCTTACAATAGCATCCGGACATCCCTCCGCTATTATATCCGGATTAAAATTTATTATTCACCCCGGTTTTGATGATGGCGTAGTTACGATGGATTGTGCGAGTGGAAGAAATAATTCTCTTTTAAATCAGCCGACCACCTACAATGCTACATCTACCCTAAAAGCATTTGATATGGGACAAAACGGATTTAGAGCAGCCTGTTATTTCTTAGATCAACATAATGCTCAAAAAAATTTTGCAGTCGCAAGTATCCCGTACCTTTCTCCGACGGGAATGGTGCAACCGATTGCCTCTGTTACAGCAAGTACTAATTTTAATAATCATTTCACTTTTCTACAATCGGCATCGGAACATTGGCTGAGAAAAAAAGCAGAATATATTTTTACGACTGATTATAATTACTCATCCACTTTACCTATAAAAAGCGACAATAATGAAGAAGAATTAGCAATAACCGACCTGACTTTGTTTAGCAAGAATTTAGTGAGTCCCGCAATTATTGCAGAGATGGGAGAATTTGAAAAAGGCAGGTTTATTGAGTATCCGATGATTAAAATTATCTTCAGGCACGGCTTACCTCGCCCGACAGTTTATTGGAATAAGTTCTATATTTGGAAAAGAACTTACCATAAAATGAAAAATGAAAAACTATTTGATTTTGATTATGCCTATAAATATCTTTTTAAAAATTAATACCACTGCTTCGCGCTCATTATTAGCGCGAAGCACTTCAATTATAGTTTTTTAATATCAATAAAATGGAATCCAATCACAGAACGCATTTGCTGTTTATTGAGCCTGTGAACCCGCCAACCGAAAATCCGATTGAAGATGATTTGACGGCTCAATTGGATTTTATATTTTCTCAACTCATCGTTATTGGAGAAAGATATAGAGGGCATTTTGTAACGCGGTTTGGTAAAGCGTCAGATAATGGCGACTATGCGCATCCTGTTTTCCCGTTGGTCTCCAATAGTCTTGCGAGATATTATATTCGCTATCATCGGGCAGATATTTCACTTAAACAGTTGGCGTGGATAAAAAAATTGTACAATATCGTACAAGATCCCGATAAATATTATCTACTGCCCGGACTTTTACTTAAAACATCGGGCGTACAATCTCCCAACTATTTTAAATTGTATGAAAAAGCCGACTTGACAGAGGGATACGATGATGCTTGTACTTATATCGTAAAAGTTATTGGTACGAATGAGGGTATTCAAAATTTATTGAGCGGTACTTTTTTCAGAGTATTGTCTGAAAAAGAATTTCAAGAAGAAATTAAGACGGCATACGAAAAATTTGACCACACTATTGAAGGTTGTTCATCAGTAGAAGTATATGATGTTTTAAAGAAGCACTAAGCAGTCCGGTTACAATATAGATTTTGCCAAAAAAAATCGCGCCCAGAAAATCAATTCTCGACGCGATTTTTTTATCCTCATTAATAATTAACAATTAACTATTACTCCGTAATTTTATCTTTCAATTCCGCCAAACCTTCAATATCACCCAAAGTCGAATGTTCAACGCTTGATTGAACATTTTCTAAAACTTTATGTTCTGCTGCCGCTTCTGCCGATTTCGCTTTTCTTTCAACATCGTCTGCTGCTTTTTTAGCGTCTTCGTTGATGCGAGCGTGAGAAACAATAATACGTTTTTCGTCGCGATTAAATTCTATAACGCGGAACGGTAATGAATCACCAGCTTCTGCGTTGGAGCCGTCTTCTTTTTTAATTTGTTTTACAGGAGCGAAGGCTTCCAAACCGTGCGGCATTTGAATAATCGCACCGCGATCATCTTTGCGCAAAACTGTACCTTGATGTTCGGAACCGACAGTGAATACCGATTCGAAATTTTCCCAAGGATTAGTTTCCAGTTGTTTATGACCCAATGATAATTTGCGATTGTCTTTGTCTGATTCCAAAATTTGAACATCAATTTTGCTGCCGACTTTCGTAAATTCATTCGGATGCACATAACGTTTTGTCCAAGACAAATCGCTGATGTGAATCATACCGCCCACACCCGGTTCCAATTCTACGAACACGCCGTAAGGTGTTGTATTTTTAACATCACCGGTGTGTTTTGAACCCACAGGATATTTAACATCAACGTGCGCCCAAGGATCGCCTGTCATTTGTTTGATGGAGAGCGACATTTTACGGTCTGCTCTGTCAATGTTCACAACACGTGCTTCCAATTCTTGATTCAATTTGAAAAATTCTTTCGATGCAATGGGTGTATTTGCCCACGACACTTCCGAAATATGTACCAAACCTTCTACACCCGGTTTTATTTCTAAGAATGCGCCGTAGTCTTCGATGTTCACGATTTTACCTTTAACGATTGAGCCTTCACCGATAGTTGAATCTAAAACTTCCCAAGGATGCGGTAACAATTGTTTTAAACCGAGACTGATACGTTTTTTCTGTTCGTCGAAATCTAAAACAACAACGTTCAATTTCTGATTCATCTCTAAAACTTCACGCGGATTTGTAATACGTCCCCATGAAATATCTGTGATGTACAATAAACCGTCCACGCCACCTAAGTCTAAGAATGCACCAAAATCTGTAATATTTTTTACAGTGCCTTCCAATACTTGACCTTTTTCCAAACCGCCCAAAATCGTTTGACGTTGTTCAGCCAAATCACTTTCGATGAGTGCTTTATGCGATACAACGGCATTTTTTATATTTTCGTTGATTTTCACAACTTTAAACTCCATTACTTTACCGACATATTGATCGTAGTCATTCACCGGTTTAATATCAATTTGCGAACCCGGCAAGAAAGTTTCCAAACCGTTGGCATCAACGATAAGACCACCTTTTGTTTTGCTGATAATCGTTCCGCGAATGATTGTACCATTTTTGAAAGAATCAATAAGTGCTTCCCATGAGCGTAAAAGTTTCGCTTTTCTGCGGCTGAGTTGCAATTGTCCTTTTAAATCTTCTTGACTTTCTACATATACATCAACGTAATCGTCTATTTTCAAGCCCGGCAAATCGCGGAAATCACTTAAAGCAAGTAACCCGTCCGATTTATAACCAATATCTAAAACCACATCATTACCTGTAATTGCACTGACACGTCCGCTCACAATTTGTCCTGCCGACAAATCGCGCATACTATTGTTGTATTGATCCAAATAACTTGCGCGTTCACTGTCGGAGTACAAAATTTGTCCACGTCTGCCGCGATTCCAATCGAAATCATCGTGTGCCGAACTTAAATTCGCACCTAAGTCATGTTCGAAAACAATATCAGCCGGATTTAATTCGTCTTCCGCGGGTGCTTCTGCTTCAACAGCCGGTCGAACTTTAGGTGCAACAATTACCGGTTGTTTATCTTCAGTCTTCATTACCGCCGGTGCAGTATCAACAGTCGTATGAACTTCGGGTGTAACAGTTTCCGATTCTTGCTTGCCGTCTGCGTGTGCCACTACTACATTATTAGTAGTTAAGTGTTCTTCTGCCGGTGGAACGGTTTGAGTTTCTTGTGTACCGTCAGAGTGTACCACTGCTACATGGTCAGTCGCTGAAGGATTGGTTGCCACCACTGTATTTTGTGATGCTTCTTCTGTCTGAAGATTTTTTTCTTCGTTAATCATGTAAATAAACGCCGGTTCTTTTAAAGATTTTTCTTGTAAGAGAAGCCCGAGAAACCGCCGGTTTTAAAAATTAAATAAAATTGATGCTCACCACGCTCGCATCATTGAGCGGTTTTCTAAAAAAAATAAATTTTATTAGAAACGCGGCGCAAAATTAAGCCTTTTATTTAACTTATGAAACTATTTAGCGGATATTTTCAGAATAATAAGCAATTTATTTATTTCACATTCCTATATTTTTCTTCATACCAAGCAATCCACTTTTCGACAGAAACTTTTGAAACCAATTCGCCGACGAGCGCAAAAGGAATTTGATCTATTTTTTTGAAATGCACACAACTTTTACCCATATCCAATTTTGTTTTTGAATGTTTCGGATATTCGTTTTGAAACCATTCTAATAAATTTTTCTCGGCATAAATGCCCATGTGATACATTGTTATCGCATTCTTTTGCGAAGCAATATTCAGAAATGGTAAAGGCAATTTCGGCGTACAGTGATAACCACTCGGATAAATCGCGTGCGGCACAACATAACCAATCATTCCGTAACTCATTTCTTCGTGAAATCCTTTCGGAATATTTTCGAGAATGGTGTTGCGTAATTGTGTCATCGCCGATTTTCTTTCTTCCGGTAGCGCAGCGATGTATTCGTCCGGTGTTTTTGCTTTTGATGTCATGATTAATTTTTTCTCAAAATTAATCATAATTTTTTTTTTATCAATTTTTTTTGCGAAAAATGTTAATGTCGTACTAAATAGTTGTGGAGTATACTTTATTTTGTATCTTTGATATAAAGCAATTTAAGAAATTGCGTTCGATGTAAAATATACTATTTTAATATTAAATACAAATGAGAACAGGGCGCAATCTAACATCCGCACAACCAAAATTATTTTATGATTCATGTCATACGAAACTTCACAATCATCTTTGTTTATAAGATGATTTCAAGTCTATAATTATTTTTCTTCACTTTAAACAAATTTTCTTCAATGAAAACAATCACAAAGTTCATCCTCATCCTCATAATTGTTCTTTCCGGTTCAACTTTATTTGCTCAATGGCAATACCCGATGACAAAAAAGGCGGAGGTAAGCGATAC